>JABBOX010000040.1 GCA_012927555.1 Phycicoccus sp. | reverse complement strand
ATCGACGACCCCGAGGCCAGCAGCAACGACAAGTTCGTCGCGCTCGACCTGCTCAAGAACGCCAACATCGCGGCCGGCGGTGTCCTGCCAATGTGTCAGGACACCGGAACCGCCATCGTCATGGGCAAGCGCGGTCAACGCGTCCTCACCACGGGCGACCAGGGCTCGGACGAGTCGTCCATTGCGCGCGGCGTGTATGACGCCTACACCCGGCTCAACTTTCGGTATTCCCAGATGGCGCCCATCACCACGTGGGAAGAGAAGAACACCGGGTCCAACCTGCCGGCCCAGATCGAGCTCTATGCCGACACCGCTGCCGGCCACGAGACGACGTACAAGTTCCTGTTCATGGCCAAAGGTGGCGGCTCGGCGAACAAGTCCTACCTCTACCAGGAGACCAAAGCCGTCCTGAACCCCACGGCCATGCTCGCGTTCCTCGACGAGAAGCTGCGCTCCCTTGGCACGGCCGCGTGCCCGCCCTACCACCTGGCCATTGTCATCGGTGGCACGAGCGCCGAATTCGCTTTGAAGACAGCGAAATACGCCAGTGCCAAGTATCTCGACGAGCTGCCTCGTGAAGGATCGGCGGCCACGGCTCGAGGCTTCAGGGACGTCGCGCTCGAGGAGCAGGTGCTCGAGCTGACCCGCAACTTTGGCATCGGCGCGCAGTTCGGCGGCAAGTACTTCTGCCACGACGTCCGCGTGATCCGGCTCCCCCGCCATGGCGCGTCGTTGCCGATCGCGATCGCCGTCTCCTGCTCGGCCGACCGGCAGGCCCTGGGCAAGATCACGCCGGAGGGCGTGTTCATCGAGCAGCTCGAGACGGAGCCAGCACGGTTCCTGCCCGAGACCACCGACGCGCACCTCGAGTCGGATACCTCGACCGGAGCAGACGATGTGGTGGAGATCGATCTCACTCGACCGATGGATGAGATCCGCGCAGAGCTGACGAAACACCCTGTGATGACACGTCTTTCGCTGAACGGCACCCTTGTCGTAGCCCGCGACCTGGCCCACGCCAAGATCAAGGAGCTGCTCGACGCTGGTCAGCCGATGCCGCAGTACCTCAAGGACCACCCCGTCTACTACGCCGGTCCGGCAAAGACTCCCGAGGGCTACGCGAGTGGCTCCTTCGGCCCCACGACTGCTGGGCGTATGGACTCCTACGTCGAGCAGTTCCAGGCTGCTGGCGGTTCGATGGTCATGCTCGCCAAGGGCAACCGCTCACCCCAGGTCACCGCCGCGTGCGCGACCCACGGGGGGTTCTACCTCGGCTCCATCGGCGGCCCGGCCGCACGTCTCGCCCAGGACTGCATCACCTCCGTTGAGGTTCTGGAGTACCCGGAGCTCGGTATGGAGGCGATCTGGAAGATCGAGGTCAAGGACTTCCCCGCCTTCATCGTCGTGGACGACAAGGGCAACGACTTCTACGCCGACGCGAGCAAGCCCATCGCGATGAGCATCGCCAAGCGCCCGGGGCTATGAGCGAGATCGGTGAGGGAGCGCCCACGCGGCCATTGACTCCGGCCGAGGCGTGGGCCGAGCTGGCCCGAGGCAACGAGCGGTTCGTCGCCGGCGAGCACCGACACCCCAACCAGGATGCCGCCCGCCGTGACAGCCTGACCCAAGGCCAGTCGCCATTCGCCGTCTTCTTCGGCTGCGCGGACTCGCGTGTCGCAGCCGAGATCATCTTCGACCGAGGACTCGGCGACCTGTTCGTCGTTCGCACAGCAGGCCACGTCATCGACGCGGGCGTGCTCGGCTCGATCGAGTTCGGCGTCGCCCTCCTGGACATCCCGCTCGTCGTCATCCTCGGCCACGACTCGTGTGGCGCCGTCGCCGCAACGGTCAACGCGGTCGAGACGGGCATCCTGCCGGGGGGCTACATCCGCGACATCGTCGAGCGCGTCACGCCCAGCGTCCTGGGCGCACGGCAAGCCGGTTTGACGACGGCAGACGAGATTGAGGCGGAGCATGTGCGGCATACTCTGCGTCTGCTGACCGAGCGCTCCAGCCTGATCGCCGACCGTGTCGCAAGCGGTCATCTCGCGGTCGTGGGCGCCGTGTACCACCTCGCGGACGGACGCGCACACATCGTGGACTCGGTCGGCCTCGACCTCACCTCGTAGCGCCGAACACTTTCGACAGAAAGAGCCGGAGCCAAGGAGACGACGTCTCGTTGGCTCCGGCCACTGTGCCTCTGTTGAGATTGTGCCTCTGGTGAGATTACAGAGCGGGAGGCGTGATGGTGTTCATCTGGAGGGTGACTGCGGTCTGTGCCAACAGCCTTCCGTTGATCGAGGCCTTGGTGTTCATGGCGATCATCGTCTTACCGAGGATCGTGCCCTCCATGTGCGAGTTGGTCCCGATGGTGACGGCACCCGCGGACGCCCAGAACACGTTCTTGGCCTGTGCGCCACCTGTCAGGATGACAGCCATGCCGTTGGCCTCTTTGAGGGTTCCGGCGACCTGGAGGATGAAGACGTCGTCGGGGCCACCCGCGAGGGTGACGTCCTTGGAGATGTTCAGGTCCGTGGTCCACTTGTAGAGGCCGGGGGTCAGGGTCAGCCCGCCGATCTCTCCGGCGCCCAGGTTGAGTGCATCAGGCAACGTCCGGCCGGCCGCGTCGTTGTAGGCCGTCTCCATGTCGCCAACAGCTGCCGTGAGACGCGTGGCGTCAGTCACCCGGCAGTCGCCAAGGGGACCAGCGTCAGTGACCGTGTAGATGGTCCCGTTCACTTCTGCACACGTCAGGAGAAGAGCAGCGCCGGTGATGGGGCTGGTCCCCACGTTTCCGTCGATGGTCGTCTTGAAGACGTCGGTGATGCCGGTCTTCGACAGAACGGTGAAGTTGCCGGCTGATCCGAGGTTCACCGGCGTCTGCGGGGCTGCAGCTGCGGCGCTCGAGGTGCCAACTGCCAGCATCGAAAGGATCGCAACTGGAATGACAAACAGAGTTCTTAGCCTCAAAATTCTCCTCGTGGTTGTCCAACAAGGTGAAGCAATCACCTGATAATCGAAGGTGAAGCAATCACCTGATAATCGGGATTGTTCTGAGGCCGGTCGGCGCCAGACGGGAGAAGCCTCGCCGGTTCGCCTAAATGGATTGTCCCCGCCTTCCAGGGACCCGCATATGACTTATGTCACTTTATAGACTTATTTGTTGCATTTGTCCGCTTCGAGGCTCTTAGAGCGCCAGGTTCCTTGCCACGACGTCAGCCAGCCGCTCAGCGACGGCCTGCGCGTGCGTGGCATCGGCAGCCTCGACCATGACCCGCACCAGAGGCTCGGTGCCGGACTTGCGCAGCAGTACCCGACCAACTCCGTCAAGCTCTGCCTGGGCTGCACGAACCGCGGTCTGCACCGCTACGTTGCCTTCGACCCCGCTCTTGTTCACGCCCCTGACGTTGATCAGCACCTGGGGCAGTCGTTTCATGACGGCGGCCAGGTTCTCCAGCGAGCGACCGGTCTGGGCAAGGCGCGAGACGAGCAAGAGCCCGGTCATCGTGCCGTCACCCGTGGTTCCGTGGTCGAGGAAGATGACATGCCCGGACTGCTCGCCACCCAGAGAGAACCCGCCGGCCTTCATCTCCTCCAGGACGTAGCGGTCACCCACCGCGGTCTGCCTGACCGCGACACCCTCGCGCTCAAGCGCCTGAAGCATGCCCAGATTGCTCATCACGGTGGCGACGAGCGTGTCCCTGGCGAGCTCACCCCGCTCACGCATGCCCAGCGCCAGGATTGCCATGATCTGGTCGCCGTCCACATCCGCGCCCTTGGCGTCCACGGCAAGGCAACGATCAGCGTCGCCATCCAGGGCGATACCACAGTCGGCTCCAGCGTCAACCACGGCTTGCTGAAGCTTCGCCAGGTGGGTGGAACCGTAGCCATCGTTGATGTTGAGACCGTCGGGCTCGCAGCCGATCACCGTCACCGTGGCACCCGCCTGGCGGAAGGCCTCCGGGGCAACCTCGCTGGCAGCGCCGTGCGCGGCGTCCAGAACCACGTGCAGGCCGTCGAGACGATGTGGGAGCGCGGACAACAGGTGGGCGATGTATCGGGCAGGGCCGTCCTCGAACTGGCGGACCCTCCCGACATCGGAGCCGGTGGGCCGGTCCCAGGGCTCGTCCAGGCGCGCTTCGATGGCGTCCTCGAGCTCGTCTGCCAGCTTGTGACCGCCTCGCGCGAAGAACTTGATGCCGTTGTCCGGCATCGCATTGTGAGATGCCGACAGCATGACGCCCAGGTCGGCCCCGCTGTCGGCGATCAGGAACGCAATGGCAGGAGTGGGCAGCACCCCTGCATCCATGACGTCCACCCCTGCGGACGCCAGTCCCGCGATGGTCGCAGCGGCCAGGAACTCCCCTGAGGCCCGGGGGTCCCGGCCCACGATCGCCTGAGGTCGATGGCCCTTGAAAGCATCGACCTCACCCAGCACATGGGCCGCTGCCACCGACAGGTCAAGGGCGAGCTCTGCGGTCAGGTACTTGTTGGCAAGTCCGCGAACGCCATCAGTGCCAAAGAGTCGAGCAGCCATAGCCGTGAGCCTTTCGGTGAGTTCAACGTCGGCCGGTGCGGGCCCGACATGCTGATGCGCGTCGCGAGGGCCATCTGCGGGGACCAAGTCCCCCATGCCCACGGATACAGCAGTAGCGGCCTCGAAGCGCGGACACAGCCGGATTCGAAGCCGCCACCGGCGGTTGATGCTGGATCAGCGCTTGCTGTACTGAGGAGCCTTGCGGGCCTTCTTCAGACCGGCCTTCTTGCGCTCCGGGACGCGAGCGTCGCGGGTCAGGAAGCCGGCCTTCTTCAGTGCCGGACGGTTGAGGTCCTCGTCAACACCGTTCAGTGAACGGGCAACGCCCAGACGGACCGCGCCGGCCTGGCCCGAGGGGCCACCACCATGGACGCGAACCAGCACGTCGTAGGACCCATCGAGCTCGAGCACCTTGAAGGGCTCGTTCACGATCTGCTGGTGCACCTTGTTGGGGAAGTACTCGTCCAGCGTGCGGTTGTTGATCTTCCACTGACCGCTGCCGGGGATGATGCGCACGCGGGCGATGGCCTGCTTGCGACGTCCGGTCGCGGCACCGGGGCCAGAGGCCGCCGGCTTGCGGGCCTCGACCACAGGGGTCTCGGACTCGCTGGTGTACTCGGTCAGCTCTTGCTCTTCGCCTTCGACAACATCTGTTGCATCTGCAACGTCTGCCTCGACGGCGGAAGTGGTGTCAGCCACGGTTCTCCTCGTTCGCTCTGTCTGTACTGATGATTCAGCGTGAATTCAGCTTGGTGGGCGCAGCCTCGGCTTGATGACTCAAGCTGGCCGGCCGTGGGGTGCTACTGCGCGACCTGCGTGATCTCGAACGGCACCGGCTTCTGCGCCTGGTGCGGGTGCTGGGCACCTGCATAGACCTTCAGCTTGCTCATCTGCTGGCGGGCGAGAGAGGTGTGCGGAAGCATGCCGCGGATGGCCTTCTCGACAGCCTTGGCGGGCTGCTTGGCGAGAAGCTCCTGGTATGACGTGGCCTTGAGCCCACCCGGGAAGCCTGAGTGGTGGTAGGCCTTCTTCTGCACCAGCTTGCTGCCGGTCAGGGCAACCTTGTCGGCGTTGATGATGACCACGAAGTCGCCGCCGTCAACATGGGGGGCAAAGGTGGGCTTGTGCTTGCCGCGCAGGAGGATCGCGGTCTGGCTCGCCAGACGACCGAGCACGACGTCAGTCGCGTCGATGACGTGCCACCGGCACTCGACCTCGTGTGGCTTGGGGGTGTACGTACGCACGGATAAGCCTTCGTTCTCTCGTGGCTGCGAAACCAGGGGTAGCGATGCAGTGAATGTGGTGGTGCGACTGAATGTGGTGGTGCGAATGTGGTGGTGCACGTCATCAAGCGATCTGAGCCCCGACGTTCCGGGATCTGCGACGACATGGCCACAGTGCGCACAACGAGATATAACGATACCGGCGTGCCGACTCACCACAAAATCAGCTCCATCAAGCCTGACCTGAGCACAAAACCCGTCGTTCTCGGGCCTCTGCACACCACTTGTGCAAAGGATGTATGCATGATTAGTGTGCATACATGAGCGATCCCAAGGCTCCCACCGTCCACCTTGACCGCGCAGCCCTGGCGGTGCTCGCCCACCCGTTGCGCTCCCGCCTGCTCGCCGAGCTGCGGGTTGGTGGCCCGGCAACGGCCACGACGTTGGCGGCCGTGCTGCATACCAACAGCGGAGCCACGAGCTATCACTTGCGCAAGCTCGCGGAGGCGGCGCTGGTGGTCGACTCCGGTCACGGGCGGGGTCGAGCGCGGCTCTGGGCTGCCAACGCGGAGATCCGACCCCGCGAGGAGGATCCCGGCGACGATGCCGACGCCGAAGCCGCACTGACCTGGCTCGCCCGCGACTATGTGCGCCACTTCGCCGACCGGGCCGAGGAGTGGCTGGACACCCAGGACAGCTGGCCCGCTGACTGGCGTGGCCAGGTCGGCCTGTCGGACCATCTCGTCCAGGTCACCGTCGGACAGCTGGGCGCGCTGCGTGAGGACCTGGCGGAGGTCCTGGAACGCTACCGCCGTATCGGCGCCGGCAACCCGAGCGCCAAAAGGGTCTCGGTCTACGTCTGTCCCCTACCCGTCGACCGCCGACCCGAATAGCGACAGGCGCCAGCCATCCCTCGGGTCAGCGCTGGACGAAGACCGCCACCGTCCTGGCCGGGACGCTCAAGGTCGACGCCGCGCCGTCCCACAGTGATGTCTTCACGACCGGATCCGAACCCGTCGACTGCACGGACGAGAGCGTGAGGTTCGCGCCCGCCATACCGGGTAGCTTCTGGTTCACGGTCGCCGTCGAACCGTTGAACACCACGACCAGGCCCGCGAGAGCAGGGTCGACGTCGGCGCCAAGGGTGTCGTCAACCCGCATGACGATCACGCCCTGATGCGCGTCGGCGGTGCCCGACACAGGGAAGGTGACCTTGGTGTTGATGGCGTCCGCCGAGCCGAGGCGGAACAGCGGCGATGAGAAACGCAGCTCGAGCAAAGCCTGCGCCTGAGCAGTCGCCGACTGCACGTCCGTGGCCGACGGCTTGAGCGCAGGGTTGGCCAGGAGCGGCTTCATGAAGGGCCACTTCGCGCTGTTGTCGGCCGAAGGCGGCAGTCCGTGGCCGAAGCCGTTGTCTGCGCCGGTCCAGTCGAGAGTGTTGAACCAGTCGCCGCTGTCATAGCTGTTGCGGTTGAGGCTCTTGCTGCGCAGCAGGTCGGCGCCTGCATGCCAGAACGAGGGCGTCTGGCTCAACGCGGTCGTCGCCAGCGACAAAGAGTTCATCCGCACACGGTCGGCCATCGAGGTCGCCACCGGCAGCTTGAACGTCAAGGAGTCCCACAGGGTCTCGTTGTCGTGGGCGTCGACATAGTTGACGACCTCGTCCGGCTGGTCGGCGTAGCCCGCCGGAGAGCCGTTGTAGTCGACCTTGTCGCCGCGCACCACAACCCCGGATGCGTTGTCCTTGAAGGAGAACGACCGCAGGTTGCCCGCCAGACCGAGCTGGACGAGGTCGGCGTCGTGTGCAAGCGAAGCAGTCGCGCCGGCGTTGATCGGAGCACCGTTGGGGTCGGTCGCCTCGCCACTGCCGAAACCTTGCTTGCGTGGGTCCTCATCGAAGGGTCCGCCGCCGCGCACCCCGTCGCGAAGCCGGTCGGAGAAGGATGCGATGCCTGTGCCGCCGAGGTTTCCCTGCGTGGCCTGGGTGAACAGCTTGTTGTTCGCGACCTCGCCGAAGTTCCATCCCTCGCCATAGAGCGTGATGCTCTTGCCGTCGACGCCATCATGCTCGGACGTCAACGCGTCGAGCGCCGCACGGACCGCCAGCATGTTGGCCTTGCTGTGGTGACCCATGAGATCGAACCGGAAGCCGTCGACGTGATAGTTGCGCACCCACGAGACAACCGAGTCGACCATGACCTTCTGGGCCATCGCATGCTCGGTCGCCACGTTCTGGCAACAGGTGGAGGTCTCGACCGCGCCCGTGGCATTCAGCCGCTGGTAGTAGCCGGGCACGACCTTGTCCAGCACCGAGGTGTCGGCCTGACCGCTGGTCGGGGTGTGGTTGAACACCTGGTCCAGCACCACCCGCAGGCCGTCGGCGTGCAGGCCGCCGACCATCGTGCGGAACTCCGCCACCCGCGAGCCGCCATCAGCCGCAGTCGGGCTCGAGGCGTAGGAGCCCTCGGGTGCCATCCAGTGGAACGGGTCGTAGCCCCAGTTGAAGGCGTCCTTGCCCGCGGCGGCCATCACGCACTTCTGCTGCTCTTCGCTGTCCGACGCAAAGGACGCCAGGTTGCAGGCCGGCTTGAGCTGCTTGGCCGGGTCCTCCTCGATCGAGGCGATGTCGAACGTCGGCAGCAGGTGGATCGTGTTGAGCCCCGCAGCTGCGAGTGCTTTCAGGTGCTTGGTGCCATCGCCGTTGTCCGCGAACGCAAGGTAGGAGCCGCGGTGTGCGACAGGAACCGTCGAGTCATTGACTGAGAAGTCACGCACGTGCAGCTCGTAGATGGTCTGGTCGACCCGCTGCTTGAGCACTGGAGCCGAGCTGCCCTGCCAGATGGCGGGTTTCAGCGTCGGGTCGGCGAGGTCCGCGGCCACCGAGCGGGTGGAGTTCAGCGTCAGCGCGACGGAGTACGGGTCGGTGACCAGGTTGGTCTCGACCTTGCCGGTGGTGGGGGCATAGACGACAACCTCGAACAGGTATCGCGCGCCTCGCCACTGGGAGCCGGTGTCCGCCCCCCATGACCCGTCCGAGCGACGGATCATCGGGACCCGAGTTGCCTCGGTCACCGGAGCATCGGCACTCGCCGAGGCCGGCCAGAGCAGCACGGAGACCTTCTGCGCGGTGGGGGCCCACAGCGTGAACGACGGCGAGGTGAACGACGGCAACATGAACGAAGGCGACTCGCTCTTCCACGTCACCCCGTAGGTCCGCGAAGCCGCGGAACCGTAGAGATCGTCCAGGACGCCCGGCGTCTGCACACCGGTCGCATCGAGCAGGCGGCCCAGGTCGTCATACAGGGCAACGGCGACCTGACCCTGCAGGATCGTGCCGGCCAGCTTGGCCGTCTTGTCGTCCAGTCTCAGCGCGAGGAAGCCCTTGAGCTCTGGATGGGCAGCCACGACAGCCGCGGGCAGCCCAGCGGAGTCGTAGGTGAGGTCGGCGACCGCACCGCCGGTCACTGACTCGGCGTCAACGGCGAGGCCGCCTGTGGGCGACCAGTGCAGACGCCAGTTCAGCAGAGCCAGATTCGCGCCGGACGGAACCGCCGTTGCGGGCCACGCCACGAGGTCGTTGCTCACCCAGTAGGCCTTCGACTTCGCCAGGTCGGGCGTCGCACCCGCTTTCGAGTTCTTGACGCTGATCTGGTGCGTCGCGAGAACGTAGGAGATGGTCACCACCGAACCGGCAGAGGGAACGGAGAGAGCGACGTTGTTGCCGCCGCTGTCGCCATAGCTCTCGGTCCAGTCCAGCCCATGGGCAACCTTGAACTCATAGCTGCCAACCGGGATCTGGTCGGTGGACCACGTGTAGGTGCCGTCACCATCGGGGTCCTGCAGCCAGGGCCGCATACAGCTCGGCATCCAGTCGCCGGGGCAGCCGAGCTCGCTCTGGAAGGAGCCTGCCGCCGTGAGGATCGGCCCCTGGGCGCTGCTCGTGGCCCAGTGGGTCGCGTGGTCGTAGTAGAAGGTCACGTCGGTGCCGGGGGCCTTGTAGGCGATGTTGCTGCCGCCCTTGGCTCCACCGGCGCCGTAGTTCTCGTCCCAGCTCTTGTCGATTGCGGCCTTGTACTCGTAGTCACCGGCTGGGATGGTGCTGAACTTGCCTTTCCAGATCTGGTCCGTGGCGTCGAGCGCCAGCTGCGCCTGAGCGCAGTCGGGCTGCCAGTCGCCCGGGCAGCCCATCTCCGAGTTGTGGCTTCCGGGCAGGCTGACGTTGGCGGGCTGGGTAACCGGCCCGACGCCACCCGCACCGCCGCTGCCGGCCTTCACCGGCTCACCGACCACGCCGTACGACGAGGCCGCAGACACGTTGCCACTGCTGTCCTTGGTGATCGCCCGATATTCGACGAGCGTGCCCTTGGCCAGCGCGCTGACATCGTCGAAGACACGGTACGGCGCGTTGTCGTCGGTGCCCAGTGCCTTCCAGTCGCTCGTCCCGACCGGACGCGCGGCGAACGTGACCTGGGCAAAAGCGTTCTCGGTCAGGGAGGCCGAGATCTCGGCCCGACCCCCGACGACCGCACCGGGCTGAGGAGAGGTGACCCAGGTCGCCGGCGCGGACTCGCGATCCGGCAGATGTGCCTGGGCCTTCCACACCGACACCGACAGTGCAGGCGCGGTCACGGTCACCCTCGTGTCCTTGCCGGACATGACCTCGGTGTCGCCACCGTAGATCGGGTTGAACGTCGCGTTCTTGCCGAAGGTCGCGAACGTCGCGCTCTTGGCCGTGGTCGAGTTGTTGGCAACAACGAGATACTCCCTGCCGGTCGCCGAATCAACGCGACTGAACGCGTAGATGCCGGCACCGTCGGAGGCATAGCGGTGGATCTGCGCGCCGTCGGCCAGACCAGGGTTGGCGGCCCTCAACGTCGCCAATGCCGAAATCTGTTGGTACAGAGGGGCTTTCGTGTCGAAGCGGTCCTTGCTGCCCGCTGTGCCCCCGAGGATCTCCTCGCCGGCGTACTGCGTCACCTTCGTGGCGAACATGTCCTGGCGAGCGTCCTTGTCACCACCGCCGCCGATGAACCCCTGCTCGTCGCCGTAGTAGACCACCGGCTGGCCCCGGGTGAGGAACATCAGGTCGTTGGCCAACTTGGTACGCGCCATCAAGTCGGCGCCCGTGCTGCCGGATCCCTTCAGCATCATCGCAACCCGGCCCATGTCGTGGTTGCCGAGGAAGGTCGGCAGCTCGTAGGCGTTGGAGTCGGTGTCCGTGTAGTAGTCGTCGGCGGCGTAGAGGTCACGCAGGCCGGTCGTAGGCTTGCCCTGCGCGAACGCGAGCGCGTTCGCCTGGAAGCCGAAGTCGAGCGTGGCCGGCAGCTTGGCCTTGGTCGTGAATTGGCTGATCACCGCCGGGCTGCTGTCATAGACCTCACCGAACGTAAAGAAGGCGGAGTTGCCCTTGGCCTTTGCCTCGGCTTGGATCGCCGGTACGAACTTCTGCCAGAAGGCTGTGTTGACGTGCTTGACGGTGTCGATCCGGAATCCGTCGATGCCGAGGTCCACCCAGTTCTTGTAGAGGTCCGTCATCCCGTCGACAACCTTGGGCTGCTCGGTGAAGAGATCGTCAAGGCCCACGAAGTCGCCGTACTCCGAGGACTCGCCGGCGAAGGTCGAGTCGCCCCGGTTGTGATAGACGGTGGGGTCGTTCAGCCAGGCCGGCACCTTGAGGGTCTTGTCGGCCTCGGTCCGGAAGATCGGCTTGTACGGGAACGACGTCGCGGGGTCCAGAGCCGGGAAGGTGGTGCCACCGGCATACGCCTTGTCGTCGAAGACTTTGCCGCTCGCGTCCTTGTAGGGGCTGGTCTCCTTGGACACGTAGGCGTGCTGCCCGCCCTCGTAGTCGATGACGTCAGCGGTGTGGTTGGTGATGATGTCGAAGAAGACCTTCATCCCCTTGGCGTGTGCCGCGGAGATGAGTGACTTCATCTCGGCGTTGGTGCCCAGGTGGGGATCGATCTGGGTGAAGTCGGTGATCCAGTAGCCGTGGTAGCCGGCACTCGCATCCGCTCCGGTGCCCTGGACAGGCTCGTTCTTGAACGTCGGAGTCAGCCAGATCGCTGTGGTGCCGAGCGACAAGATGTAGTCCAGCTTCTGCGTCACGCCGGCCAGGTCGCCGCCGTGGAAGAACCCCTTGTCGGTCGGGTCGTAGCCGGTCTCGAGCCGCGAACCGGTGAGCCCGCCCTGGTCGTTGGCCGTCGAGCCGTTCGCGAAGCGGTCAGTCATCAGGAAGTAGAACTGTTCGCGCGTCAGCGGCGCGCGCAGACTCGAGCCCGCGAGCGCTTTGTCGGCAGCCGTCGCCGCGCCGGGCAGGTCGGTCGGCGCAATCCCGATCTTGTGCGTGACGTCGTCATAGGAGAACGTCAGTCGGGCCGGCCCCAGAAGGACCAGCGGGATGTTCGCCCCGCCCTTTGCGCCGTCGGCGCCATAGGTCTCGTCCCAGGACTTGTTGATGGCCACCTTGAGCTCGTACGTGCCGGCCGGGACGTCAAGCTCGCTGCTGTACGCCGAGCTGTCACCCTGGCGGGTCAGCTCGGTGGCCGCGCAGTCGGGCGCCCAGTCGCCCGGGCAGCCAACCTCGTTCTGTAGCGAGCCGACGAGCGTGGCGGTGCGGGGAGCATCAGCCGCCTGCGCGGTTCCGGCCATGGTGACCGGCGCCAGCCCCCCGAGCACAGAGATGGCAAGGGCCGAGACGGCGGCAGAGAAGGACGACAGACGGGCCACGATGGCTCCTGAACGCTTCGGGAGCGACATCTGGTCCGCTCATCAGCTGGTCCGCGGGGAGAGCCGCAGACGGTGCGGATGCCTCAGACAGGACCGGTCGATGCCCGGCGATAAGTCTGAATTGTTCCGCTTGTCGGCAGACTACGTCCGCTGGAAGCCGGGCGCCAGAGTCTTTCGCAAGTTTCTGCAATTTCTTGCAGAAATGAACCCGGGCGCGTCCGCGGCCGCTACGGCATGCTGGGGCTGGCAATCCTGCACGCCAAGGCTGCACTGGTCATCGATCGACTGGAGGTGCTCGTGGACTTCACGATGCTGGCGGTCATCGTGCTGGCAGGTCTGGTCGGGCCCCTGCTGGCGATGCCTCGGCGTTGGCAGGTGCCGGTGGTCGTCGGTGAGCTATTCATGGGGGTCGTGCTGGGCAGGACGGGGTTCGGCTACCTGGACGCGTCCGATGACAAGTTCTCGTTTCTGGCCGAGGTGGGTTTCGGGCTCGTCATGTTCGTCGCCGGCACCCACGTGCCCGTCCGGGATGGCCACCTCCGGCGAAGCCTGGGACGCGGCACCCTCCGCGCTGTGCTGGTTGGAGCAGGATCGGCCGTGCTAGGAGTGCTGCTCGCCGCCGCCTTCGGGACCGGCCACGCCGCGCTGTATGCCGTGCTGATGGCATCCTCGTCGGCCGCCCTGATCCTGCCCATCATCAACTCCCTCGAGCTCGGCGGCGAGCAGGTCCTGCAGCTGCTGCCGCAGGTCGCGGTCGCAGACGCGATCTGCATCGTCGCCGTACCTCTGGTGATTGACCCCGCTCACGTGGGACGCGCTGCCTTGGGGGCAGCAGCCGTCATCCTGACCGGTGCCGTGGTCTTCGTCGTGTTGTTCGCACTGGAGCGCAGGGGTCTTCGCCGTCGACTCCACAAGGTGTCCGAAGAACGTCACTTCGCTCTTGAGCTGCGGATCAGCCTGATGATCCTGTTCTCGCTCGCCGCCGTTGCCACCCGGTCACACGTGTCGATCATGCTGGCAGGCTTTGTCTTCGGTCTCTCCTTGGCAGCAGTCGGGCAGCCACGACGGCTCGCCCGACAGCTGTTCGCCGTCACCGAGGGTTTCTTTGGCCCCTTGTTCTTCGTCTGGCTCGGCGCCTCCCTGGACCTGCTGGCACTCGGCGACCGGCCGACGCTCATCCTTCTGGGACTTCTGCTCGGAGTCGGCGCGGTCCTCAGCCACGCGCTGGCCAGGCTCACCGGACAGCCACTCAGCCTGAGCTCGATGGCGGCAGCGCAGGTCGGCGTCCCCGTGGCCGCAGCGACCCTCGGCACCAGCCTGAACGTCCTCCAGCCAGGCGAACCGGCAGCGTTGGTCCTGGGCGCGCTGGTCACCATCGTCGTGGCATCCATCGCCGGCGGGGCCGCGGTCAGACAAGGGCACGTCGGCCCCCTCGGCGACACGGCTCGGGCTCAGCGAACGCGCCGGACCCGGCCTTCGTCCCAGACGGGCTCGTCCGACTCATAGACCGAGCCGTCCCCGCCGAAGACCAGATAGCGGTCGAAGCCTCTGGCGAACCACCTGTCGTGAGTGACCGCGACGACCGTGCCGTCGAACGCCTCGAGGCCCTCTTCGAGCGCCTCTGCCGAGTGCAGGTCGAGGTTGTCGGTCGGCTCGTCGAGCAGCAGCATGGTCGCGCCGCTCAGCTCGAGCAGGAGGATCTGGAACCGCGCCTGCTGCCCGCCCGACAGCGAGTCGAAGGTCTGCTCCGAAGCGCGCGCGAGCTCGTATCGATCCAGTGCGCGCGCCGCCTCCTCGCGAGGTCGTCCCGCCCGATGTTCATCGCCACGGTGAAGAATCTCCAGCAGGGTGCGTCCCAACAGCGCGGGGTGCTGGTGGGTCTGGGCGAACCAGCCGGGCCGGACGCGCGAGCCGAGCCGCGCGATCCCGGTGTGCACGACGGTCGCCGCCTGGACGTCACCGACAGGTCGGTGCTCTGGCGCCGGGTCGCTGCCGCCGGCCGCGAGCAGCCGCAGGAAGTGCGACTTGCCCGACCCGTTGCTACCCAGGACGGCGACCCGCTCGCCATACCAGATCTCGAAGTTGAAGGGCCGCATCAGACCGGTGAGCTCCAGACCCTCGACGACGACGGCACGCTTGGCCGTCCGCCCACCCCTGAGCCGCATCCGAACGTTCTGCTCGTACGGCACCAGCTCGGGCGGACCTGCTTCCACGAACCGGCGAAGCCTGGTCTCAGCGGCCTGGAGCTTGGGGGCCATGTCGGAGTTGTACGAGGCCTTCTGGCGGTACATGATCACCAGCGCCTTGAGCTTCGCGTGCTCCTCATCCCAGCGCTTGCGCAGCTCCTCGAGCTTGCTGTTGCGGTCGATCCGGGCCTGGTGGTAGGTCGAGAAGTGTCCGGGGTGAACCCAGATCGTCGAGCCCGCCGGGCCCGGCTCGAGCGTGGCGATCCTGGTGGCCACTCGATCGAGCAGCTCCCTGTCGTGGCTGATGAACAGCACGGTCTTGGGAGAGGCGATGAGCTGGTCCTCGAGCCATCGCTTGGCCGGGACATCCAGGTAGTTGTCGGGCTCGTCGAGCAGGAGGACGTCATCGGGCCCGCGCAGGAGTGCCTCAAGGACGAGCCGTTTCTGCTCACCGCCCGAGAGCGTGCCCACGGAGCGCCACTGCGCCTGTTCAAACGGGATGCCGATCGCCGCGACCGTGCAGACGTCCCAGAGGGTCTCGTGCTCGTAGCCACCAACGTCAGCCCAGTCCACCAGCGCCTGCGCGTACGCCATCTGGGCTGCTTCGTCGTCGACCTCCATCATGACCATCTCGGCCGTGTCCACCGCTGCGGCAGCGTCACGGACAGCGGCTGGCGCGACACTGACCAGGAGGTCGCGGACCGTCGAGCTGTCCCGGACCGACCCGATGAACTGCCGCATGATGCCCAGCCCGCCACTACGCGTGACAGCCCCCTCGGCGGGAGCCAGATCCCCACTGACGATGCGCGCAAGGGTCGTCTTGCCGGCGCCGTTGGGGCCGATGAGGGCCACCTTCGCCCCCTCGCCCACCCGGAGACTCACTCCGTCCAGGAGCGGACGCCCATCGGGAAGGACGTAGCTGACTGCATTGACATCGACATGGCCCACAACGGACCACTCTGACGCATGACACCCCCCTGCGTCACCTTGTTAACGGACCGAGGACGCCTGATCAGTCGCTGGTGGCGACTCGTCTGACGCGCGACTCCTTGTGGCGTGCGCCGAGCTCCGCATCGGCCGGGTAGGTAACCTCCTCCAGGCTCAGCCCGTGGGCCGGCATCACGACGACTCCCGGATGACGACGCCCGGCCACGAGCACCTGTGCCGGCCACTCGATCGGTCGACGTCCCTCCCCGACCGGGATCACCGCACCCACCAGTGCGCGGACCATGGAGCGACAGAACGCGTCAGCCACGACCGTTGCCTCGAGAACACCGTCACCGGCCCGCACCCACGAGAACTCGAGCAGAGTGCGAATCGTTGTTGCGCCATCTCGCCTCTTGGCAAACGCGGCAAAGTCGCGCAACCCCAACATCTGCTGTGCGGCGGCATCCATCGCTGCGACGTCCAGGGACCGCCGGTGGATCAGCGTGTCGTCGCGGCGTAACGGATCAAGGCGTTGAGGGTGGTCACAGATCCGATAGAGGTAGCGGCGCTGGATGGCCGAGAAACGGGCGTTGAAACCCTCGGGTGCCACGGAAACAGCGTGCACGACGATGTCCTTGGGCAGCACGCCGTTGAGCCGGGCAAGCGCGGACTGGGCCGGCGATCGAACGGAACGCCCCGGCAGCAGCGCCCAGCCGGCCGGGTCGACATCAGCGTGCACCACAGCACCGCGAGCATGGACTCCCGCGTCGGTGCGGCCGGCCACGACAAGGCGCACCGGCTTGGGCGCGCGCAGGATAAGGGTCAGGGCGGCGGACAGCTCGTCCTCGACGGTCCGCTTGCCGGGCTGCATCGCCCACCCGGAGAACGCCGTCCCGTCATACCCGAAGTCCAGACGAATGCGCAGGGAAGACACGAGCCCGCCACCCCCCGAGGGGGCGACGGGCTCGGTGTCGTTCATAGCGGCAGGCTAGTGAGCTGGCCGTCGGTCAGACGGTCGGGCTCTCAGGCCTTGGTGTTGGACGAGTCGTCGGTCGCGTCATCGGCGTCCTGAGCCACCACGGCCTCGGCTTCGGCCACGGCCTCGGCTTCGACCACGGCGGGAGCCACGATCTCGTCCGAAACCGCGGTCTCGTCAGAAACCGGAGTCTCGTCGGAAACCTCAGACTTGGCGGCCTTGGCTGCCTTTGCCGGCTTGGCGGCCTTCAGGTCCTTGGCTGCGCGCTTCGTGGCAGCCTCGGCTTCGGCAACGGTGGCCTTCTTCGGCGAGAGCGGCTCACGTACCAGCTCGATCACAGCCATGGGGGCGTTGTCGCCCTTGCGGTTGCCGATCTTGGTGATGCGCGTGTAGCCGCCCTGACGGTCGGTCATGTCGGGCGCAATCTCGGTGAAGAGACGGTGCACAACACCCTTGTCACGAACGACCGTGAGGACGCGGCGACGGGCGTGCAGGTCGCCGCGCTTGGCGAAAGTCACGAGGCGCTCTGCAAGCGGGCGCAGGCGTTTGGCCTTGGCCTCGGTGGTGGTGATCTGGTCGTGCTCGAACAGCGACGTGGCCAAGTTGGCCAGGATCAGCCGCTCGTGCGCCGGACCGCCGCCGAGACGGGGACCTTTGGTAGGCGTAGGCATCTGTTTGTTCTCCTGTTGGTCTCTGACCGATCCGCGCTCCGCGGTTCAGCCACACACAAATGAATCGGTCAGTACTGCTCGTCCTCGACGAACGCCGAGTCCTCATCCACGTCATCGTCGTAGCGATCAACGATTGCGCTCGGGTCGAACCCGGGCGGGCTGTCCTTGAGCTGCAGTCCCATGCCGACGAGCTTGGCCTTGACCTCGTCGATCGACTTCGCACCGAAGTTGCGAATGTCGAGCAGGTCGGCCTCGCTGCGACCGACGAGCTCACCCACGGTGTGGATGCCCTCGCGCTTGAGGCAGTTGTAGGACCGGACGGTCAGGTCGAGATCCTCGATCGGCAGAGCAAGATCGGCGGCAAGCGCCGCGTCGGTGGGCGAGGGGCCCATGTCGATGCCCTCGGCCTCGACGTTGAGCTCGCGCGCCAGACCGAACAGCTCCACCAGAGTCTTGCCGGCGGAGGCCATGGCATCGCGGGGAGCCATGGAGTCTTTGGTCTCGACATCGACGATGAGCTTGTCGAAGTCGGTGCGCTGCTCGACACGCGTGGCCTCGACCTTGTAGGTCACGGCCAGAACGGGTGAGTAGATGGAGTCGACCGGGATTCGACCGATCTCGGCGTCACCGGACTTGTTCTGCTGGGCCGAGACGTAGCCACGACCGCGCTCGACGGTGAGCTCCATCTCGATCTTGCCCTTGCCATTGAGCGTGGCGATGTGCAGGTCCGAGTTGAGCACCTCGACGCCAGCCGGCGGCGCGATGTCAGCCGCAGTGACCGCACCGGGACCGGACTTGCGCAGGTACATCACCACGGGCTCGTCGTGCTCGCTGGAGACGACCAGGCTCTTGATGTTGAGAATGATCTCGGTGACGTCTTCCTTGACACCGGGGATCGTGGAGAACTCGTGCAGCACGCCGTCGATGCGGATGCTGGTGACAGCGGCACCCGGGATGCTCGAGAGCAGGGTGCGGCGTAGGGAGTTGCCGAGCGTGTAGCCGAAGCCGGGCTCGAGCGGCTCAATGACGAACCGCGAGCGGGAGTCGGAGACGACCTCTTCGCTCAGAGTGGGGCGCTGTGCAATCAGCACTGTTTCATTCCTTCCCACGGGCGACCGCTATTTGACGCCTCGTGATGCTGCGGGGCATGACCCCCGCGGCCCGTGCACCTCTGTCTGTGCAGGCGGGCCCTGTCAAAGTCCGTATGCCGGGTGGCTGGTTGCCCAGCCACCCGGCATTGAGGCGGTTAGTTCTTGGAGTAGAGCTCGACGATCAGCTGCTCGTTGACCTGCGTGTCGATGACCTGACGCGCGGGAAGAGCGTGAACAAGGATCCGCATCTGCGTCGGGATGGACTCCATCCAGGCAGGAACGGTCCGCTCGCCGGCCTGTGCGCGGGCGACGACGAACGGTGTCATCTCCACGGACTTGCCACGAACCTCGATGATGTCGCTCTCTGACACCCGGAAGCTGGGGATGTCCACCTTGTGCCCGTTGACCACGAAGTGGCCGTGACGGACCAGCTGGCGGGCCATGTCGCGGGACGCGGCGAAGCCGGCCCGGTACACGACGTTGTCCAGACGGGTCTCCAAGATGCGCAGCAGGTTCTCGCCGGTCTTACCGGGGCGACGGTGCGCTTCCCGGTAGTACCCACGGAACTGCTTCTCCAGGACGCCGTAGATGCGTGCAGCCTTCTGCTTCTCACGCATCTGCAGCAGGTACTCGCTGTCCTTGGTCCGCGCACGACCGTGCACGCCCGGGGGGTACGGGCGAAGCTCGATCGGGCACTTCGGGGAGTCGCACTTGGCTCCCTTGAGGAACAGCTTGGTCTTCTCACGCCGGCAGCGCCTGCAGTCAGGCCCGGTATAACGCGCCATAAGTATTTATCTCCTCTTGGTGCGCGTGGTCAGACGCGTCGACGCTTGGATGGGCGGACGCCGTTGTGCGGCGTTGGGGTCACATCGCTGATAGCGCCGACCTCAAGGCCGGTGGCAGTCAGCGAGCGGATTGCGGTCTCGCGACCAGAACCCGGGCCCTTGACGAAGACGTCGACCTTGCGCATGCCATGCTCCATCGCACGACGCGCTGCGGCCTCGGCGGCCATCTGCGCTGCGAACGGGGTTGACTTGCGCGAGCCCTTGAAACCGACCTGGCCGGCCGAGGCCCACGCGATCACGTTCCCGATGGGGTCGGTGATCGAAACGATGGTGTTGTTGAACGTGCTCTTGATGTGAGCATGCCCATGAGCGATATTCTTCTTCTCTTTGCGGCGCACCTTCTTGGCGCCCGCAGCGATCCGACTCTTCGGAGGCATTTGGCTGGGTTCTCCTACGTAGGCAATAGAAAGCGGATAAGTGGTCCGAACTCGATCTCTCGCGGATCACTGGTTGATCGTGATGATCGCGTTGGACTACTTGCCGACCTTCTTCTTGCCGGCCACGGTGCGCTTGGGTCCCTTGCGGGTGCGCGCGTTGGTCTTGGTGCGCTGACCGCGCACCGGAAGACCGCGACGGTGACGGATGCCCTGGTAGCTGCCGATCTCAACCTTGCGGCGGATGTCGGCGGCCACCTCACGACGGAGGTCACCTTCGATCTTGAAGTTGCCTTCAAGGAAGTCGCGGAGCTTGACGAGCTCCTCGTCACCAAGGTCACGGACGCGAGTGTCGGGGTTGACGCCCGTCGCGGCCAGTGCCTGCTTCGCGCGGGTACGACCCACGCCGAAAATATAGGTAAGTGCGATCTCGACGCGCTTTTCGCGTGGGAGGTCTACACCAACAAGACGTGCCATCTTGTGCGTTCTCCTGATCATTGCGGAGGTCTGAAGCATCACCATTCCCCTGATCCCGGAGCCTGAGCGCCGAGTTCTGAGGTCCCCGGCCTCCGTGCCGGGGGTGACGTCCTGTGCTGGAACCACTGTGAAGACCAGTTCTGTGAAGACCAGCGCTGTGAACACCAGTGCTCTGAACTGCATTGCGGTTCGGCCCACAGGGGCCGGGTGCTGCTTTCATGCTGTTATGTCGCGTTCTATGAAGAGGCTCGCGACGCGTGCTGCTGAATCAGCTAGTGATTCAGCTTGGTGGATCAGCCCTGACGCTGCTTGTGACGCAGGTTCTCGCAGATCACCATGACCCGGCCGTGACGGCGGATCACAATGCACTTGTCGCAGATCTTCTTGACGCTGGGATGAACCTTCATCTGCCTGCTGTCTTGATTGGGCTCTTCGTGAGCGACCCGCAACTGCGAGCCAAACGCGTGTGAGCCAGTTGGATCGGGAGTGGCCGTTGTTCTAGCTGCGGCCCTGTGGAGCTCTTGTTCAGCGGTAACGGAAGACGATTCGGCCTCGGGTCAGGTCATATGGGCTGAGCTCCACCACTACGCGGTCCTCGGGGAGGATCCGGATGTAGTGCTGACGCATCTTGCCCGATATGTGAGCGAGAACCTTGTGACCGTTGGTGAGCTCCACGCGGAACATTGCGTTCGGCAGAGCCTCCACGATCACACCCTCGATCTCGATGACACCGTCCTTCTTCGCCATGTCCTCCGCATTCCATGAACTGTCACCCCCTTGCTGGAGGTGACGGGTGTTTCCGCAGGTACTGCATCTGGCTCGGCGCATGTGTCACAACGACCTGCACCACCACAACCAGCCGCGGGGAGGGCACAGGAACGAGATACTCATGTTCCGACGAATCAGACTACGCCATAGACCCAGCCTCGACGAAATCCCCGGACCGGGTCACGCGTCCGGGATGGGCCCGGTGGGGATGCGGGAGGATCAGACCAGCGGAGCGTATGCCGCAGCGAGGGCTTCCAGCTGCTCCTGGCCACCGTCCAGGGCGGTCAGCACCCAGATCCCCGCGTCGGTGACGGCGACCGAGTGCTCCCAGTGGGCGGCCCGCGAGCCGTCCTGGGTCACCACGGTCCAGTCGTCCTCGAGGACATCGGTCTCCGCCGAGCCCAAGGTGACCATCGGCTCAATGGCGACGGTGACTCCGGACTTCACCACAGGTCCACGGTCCCGGACGCGATAGTTGGGCACCTGGGGGTCCTGATGCATCTCGGTTCCGATGCCATGACCCACGTAGTCCTCAACGATGCCGTAGGTCAGACCGTCCGCCCGCGCTGCGTCAACGATGCAGTCCTCCACGGCCGCGCCCACCTCGTACAGCCGGCAGCCCACGGCCAGCGCGGTGATGCCAGCCCACATCGAGGCCAGGGTGGCGTCCATCAGGGCACAGTCCCGCGCAGAACCGGCTTCGCGTCCACCGACGATCAACGAGATCGCGGCGTCGCCGTGCCAGCCGTCCACGATGGCGCCGCAGTCGATCGACACAAGGTCGCCCTCGCGCAAGATCCGGGGCCCAGGTATGCCGTGGACCACTTCTTCGTTCACGCTCACGCAGAGGCTGCCGGTGAACCCGTGGTAGCCAAGAAATGAGGGCGTCGCCCCCTTGCTGCGGATGAAGTCCTCGGCCGTGCGGTCCAGGTCACCGGTCGTCATACCGGCGCCGGCGAGGCCGCGGATGAGCTCCAGGGTCTCCCCCACCACCAACCCGGCCAGCCGCATTCTGCGGATCTGGTCTGGGGTCTTGACGTCGAGACCCTTACGACCGAACACAGGCGCGGGACTCTCTCAGCCCTGCAGGGTCGCCAGGACCGCCTGAAGGCGCTCTGCGACCGCGTCCATCTCGCCCATGCCGTCAACCTGGTGCAGGAGGCCACGCTCACGGTAGAAGGCCGCGAGAGGCGCCGTCTCCTCGTCGTAGACCTTCAACCGGTGTCGGATGACGTCTTCGGTGTCGTCGGCGCGGCCATCGATCTCGGCGCGTTTGAGCAGACGCTGGACGACCTCTTCGGTGTCCACCGTCAGCTCAAGGACGGCATCGAGCGAGACGCCCTGACCGCTCAGCATGTCGTCCAGCTCGGTCACCTGCGCCGCGGTGCGGGGGTAGCCGTCGAGCAGGAAGCCGACAACGGCATCGGGCTGGTCAAGGCGGTCGCGCACGATCGCATTGGTGACATCATCCGGCACGTAGGCGCCCGAAGCGAGGATCGCCTTGACCTGTAGGCCCAACGCCGTCTCGTTCTTGATGTTGTAGCGGAAGATGTCGCCGGTCGAGATAGCAGGGATGCCAAGACTCTCGGCGATGCGTGCCGCCTGAGTGCCCTTGCCGGCACCGGGTGCGCCGAAGATGATCAGCCGTGTCATCGGAGGAACCCTTCGTAGTGACGCTGCTGCAGCTGGGACTCGATCTGTTTCACGGTGTCCAGCCCGACGCTCACGATGATCAGGATCGACGTGCCACCGAACGGGAAGTTCTGGTCGGCACCGATCCAGATAAGAGCGATCAGCGGGATCAGCGAGATCAAGGCCAGATAGGTGGCGCCCGGCACCGTGATTCGGGTCAACACGTAGTCGAGGTACTCAGCCGTGGGCCGCCCGGCACGAATGCCCGGGATGAAGCCCCCGTACTTCTTCATGTTGTCCGCGACTTCGATCGGGTTGAACGTGATCGAGACGTAGAAGAACGTGAAGAACAGGATCAAACCCACATAACAGAGCATGTAGATCGGGTGGTCGCCGCGAGTCAGGTACTTGTTGATGAAGTCCACCCACGCCGGCGGACGGGTCACGCCACGGTTGAACGACGCAAGAACTCCCGGCAGGGCCAGCATCGAGGACGCGAAGATGACCGGGATCACACCGGCCATGTTGACCTTGAGCGGGATGTAGGTGCTCGTGCCGCCATACATCCGGCGGCCGATCATCCGTTTGGCGTACTGCACCGGAATTCGACGTTGTGACTGTTCGACGAACACCACCAGCGCGATGGTGAGGAACCCGATCAGGATGACCAGGACGAACGTGTCCCATCGACCGCTCTGGGTGTGGATGGCGCCCAGCGAGTTGGGGAAGCGCGCGATGATCGAGGTGAAGATCAGCAGGGACATGCCGTTGCCGATCCCGCGGTCGGTGATCAGCTCACCCAACCACATGATCACGCCGGTCCCGGCCGTCATGGTCAGGACCATGATCAGGATCGTGGTCATGCCCGTGTCCGGCATGATGCTCTTGCAAGTGTCACCGAAGAGCGTTTGCGGGTTGCGGGCCGCGGTCACGAGTGTGGAGGACTGCAGGACCGCCAGCCCGATCGTGAGATACCGCGTGTACTGGGTCAGTTTCGCGGTCCCGGACTGCCCCTCCTGCTTGAGGGTCTCGAATCGGGGAATCACCACCACGAGCAGCTGGATGATGATGCTCGCGGTGATGTACGGCATGATCCCGAGCGCGAAGACCGACAGCTGCAGAAGTGCGCCGCCGCTGAACAGGTTCGCCAGGCCCAAGAGTCCGCCTGCCTGCCCCGGCTGGGGTTGGCACTTCTGGATGTCCACATAGCTCACGCCCGGCGTGGGTACGTGGGAGCCCAGGCGGAAGATCGCCAAGATCGCAAGCGTGAACAGCAGCTTCTTGCGCAGGTCCGGCGTCTTGAACGCCCGGATGAAAGCGGTGAGCACTGATCCTCCTGATGGGCCCTGAAGGCCGAATATCCCTACACGTTCAGTCCGGGGGGACGATAACACCCCGGGGCCCGGGAAGCCCGGGGCCCGGGGTGTTATCGATACATCGTCTTTCGATCAGAGAACGGTGGCAGTGCCACCGGCGGCCTCGATCTTGTCCTTGGCCGTCGCCGAGAACTTGTGCGCCGAGATGCCCACCTTGACGGTGATCTCGCCGGTGCCCAGCACCTTGACGAGCTCGCCATCACGGACAGCACCCTTGGCCACCAGGTCCTCGACCGTCACGTCGCCGCCCTCGGGGAACAGCATCGAGATGCGGTCGAGGTTGACAACCTGGTACTCGGTGCGGAAGGGGTTCTTGAAGCCACGGAGCTTGGGCAGCCGCATGTGCATCGGCATCTGCCCGCCCTCAAAGCTCTGAGAAACCTGGTAGCGCGCCTTCGTGCCCTTGGTTCCGCGGCCGGCAGTCTTGCCCCTCTTGCCGCCCTCACCGCGACCCACGCGGGTCTTGGCGGTCTTGGCACCGGGGGCCGGGCGAAGGTGGTGAACCTTCAGAGCGGGTGATTCTTTGACCATGTTCAGTCAACCTCCTCGACGGCAACCAGGTGCCTGACCGTGTTGACCATCCCGCGGATCTCGGGACGGTCTTCCTTGACGACCACGTCATGGACGTGTTTCAGACCGAGGGAACGCAGCGTCTCGCGCTGGTTCCGCAGCCCACCGATCCCTGAACGTGTTTGGGTCACCTTCAGACGAGGCATCAGGAATCAGTCCCTGCGGCGCGAGCGCGCAACATGGCCGCGGGGGCCACGTGCTCGAGGGGCAGACCGCGGCGTGCGGCTACCTCTTCAGGACGTTCAAGGCCACGCAGGGCCGCAACCGTCGCGTGGACAACGTTGATGGCGTTGTCCGAGCCCAAAGACTTGGACAGCACATCCTTGATACCGGCGCACTCGAGGACCGCACGCACCGGGCCACCGGCGATCACGCCGGTACCGGGAGCAGCCGGACGCAGCAGGACAACACCTGCTGCAGCCTCACCCTGGACCGGGTGCGGAATGGTGCCCTGGATGCGCGGGACCTTGAAGAACTCCTTCTTGGCCTCCTCGACACCCTTGGCGATAGCCGCGGGAACTTCCTTGGCCTTGCCGTAGCCGACACCGACGGTGCCATCGCCATCGCCAACCACGACGAGCGCGGTGAAGCTGAAGCGACGACCGCCCTTGACGACCTTGGAGACGCGGTTGATCGTCACAACACGCTCGACGTACGCATTCTTCTCAGGCGCGTTGTCGCGGCCGCGGCTGTCGCGGTCACGGCCGCCGCCACCGCGTCGGTCACTGCGCTCGCCGCCGCTTGCACCGCTGGCGGCACCGGCGCCGGCGCCGGTTCCTCGACGCTGGGGTCCAGGCATCAGACGTTCCTCTTCTCAGAAATCTCGGACAACTCGTGCATCACAGGGACAGACCGCCCTCGCGTGCACCATCAGCGATAGCCGCGATGCGCCCGTGGTACTGGTTGCCGCCGCGGTCGAAAACAACCGCTTCGACACCAGCGCTCTTGGCGCGCTCGGCGACCAGCTCGCCAACCTTGCGGGCTTTGGCGGTCTTGTCGCCATCGAACGAACGCAGGTCCGGTTCCATGGTCGAGGCCGAAGCCAGGGTCTGGCCCAGCGCGTCGTTGACGATCTGAACGAAGATGTGCCTGCTCGACCGCGACACCACCAGACGAGGACGCAGCGACGTGCCGTGGACCTTCTTGCGCACGCGGTCGTGACGGCGACCACGCGCGGCGCTCTTGCTCTTGGCGCGCTTGATGATCAGTGCCATGGCTTACTTACCAGCCTTTCCGACCTTGCGGCGGATCTGCTCGCCTGCGTAACGAATGCCCTTGCCCTTGTACGGGTCGGGCTTGCGCAGCTTGCGAATGTTTGCGGCGACCTCGCCAACGAGCTGCTTGTCGATGCCCTGGACCGCAAAGCGGGTGGGGTTCTCGACGATGAAGGAGATGCCCTGTGGCGCCTTGATGGTGATCGAGTGGCTGTAGCCGAGAGCGAACTCGAGGTCGCTCCCCTTGACTACCACGCGGTAACCGGTGCCGTGGATCTCCATCTTCTTCTCATAGCCCTCGGTGACACCGAGAACCATGTTGGCGATAAGGGTGCGGGTCAGGCCGTGCAACGAACGCGACTGGCGCTCATCGTTGGGGCGTTTGACCTCGACACTTCCCTCTTCGGACCGGCCAACCGCAATCGGCACAGCAACAATGTGCTGCAGCTGACCCTTGGGGCCTTTGACGGTGACGGCCTGTCCGTCGATGGAGACATCGACACCTGACGGCACCGGGACAGGAAGTCGTCCAATACGGGACATAAGTACTCCTCCTCTTCCGTTACCAGACGTAGGCGAGAACTTCTCCGCCTACACCTTTTTGTGCCGCCTGCTTGTCAGTCAACAAGCCGGAGGACGTGGAAATGATGGCCACACCGAGACCGCCGAGAACCTTGGGAAGGCCCGTCGACTTGGCGTAGACGCGCAGACCGGGCTTGGACACCCGACGCACACCAGCGATGGAACGCTCGCGGTTGGGGCCGTACTTGAGGTCGATGGTCAGCGTCTGGCCGACCTCCGCGTCAGCGACCCGCCAGCCCGAGATGTAACCCTCGGCCTGCAGGATCTCAGCGATGTGAGACTTGAGCTTGGAGAACGGCATAGCGACGACGTCGTGGTGCGCCGAGTTGGCGTTCCGGACGCGGGTCAGCATGTCCGCAATCGGGTCTGTCATTGTCATTGGGCTTCTCCACCCTTCCTCACCGGGGTTTCGACCTGTGAGGGCCGACCTGCGGTGCAGTCGTTGATACGGGTCACCAGCTGCTCTTCGTGACACCCGGGAGCTCGCCGCGGTGGGCCATCTCCCGAAGACAGATACGGCAGAGGCCGAACTTGCGGTACACCGAATGGGGACGACCACACCGCGTGCAGCGGGTGTAGCCGCGAACCTTGAACTTCGGCTTGGCATTCGCCTTGTTGATCAGCGCGGTTTTCGCCACGGTCAGTTCTCCTTGAACGGGAAGCCGAGGTGACGCAAGAGCGCACGACCCTCGTCGTCGTTGGCCGCCGTGGTGACGACGGTGATGTCCATGCCCCGGACACGGTCGATCTTGTCCTGGTCGATCTCATGGAACATCGCTTGCTCGGTGAGGCCGAACGTGTAGTTGCCCCGCCCATCGAACTGTTTGGGCGAGAGGCCACGGAAGTCACGGATGCGCGGGAGCGCCACCGAGACCAGCCGGTCCAGGAACTCCCACATCCGGTCGCCTCGCAGCGTGGTGTGAGCGCCGATCGGCATACCTTCACGCAGCTTGAACTGGGCGATGGACTTGCGGGCCTTGGTCACGATCGGCTTCTGGCCGGTGATGGCGGACAGGTCACGCACGGCACCGTCGATGAGCTTCGCGTCACGCGCAGCCTCACCGACACCCATGTTGACGATGACCTTGACGACGCCGGGCACCTGCATGACGTTGTCGAAGCCGAACTCTGCCAACAGCGCAGGCATGATCTCGTCGGCGTAGCGGGCCTTCAGCCGGGGCGTGACCGACGGCGCTGCGTTGTCTTTCGCAGTGACAGTCTTGGTCTCAGTCATGACAGGTCCTTACCGGAACGCACGGCAACGCGAATCCGCGTGACCTTCTGGCGTCCATCGCGCTCGACAACTTCGAGACGGGTCCGCACACGGGTCGGGGTCTTGGTCTCCGGGTCAACCGCAGCCAGGTTGCTCACGTGAACGGGCGCTTCCTGGGTGATGATGCCGCCGGTGCGCGCACCGCGGCCGGTGGTGCCAGCCTTGGTATGACGCGTCATCTGGTTGATGCCCTCGACCAGCACACGCTGGGTGTCGAGATTCACCGAGATGACCCTGCCCTGTTTGCCGCGGTCGCCGCCGTTCTTCTGCGATCGACCACTGATGACCTGTACGAGGTCACCCTTCTTGATTTTCATCTTGGCCATGGGTTACAGCACCTCCGGGGCGAGCGAGATGATCTTCATGAACTTCTTCTCGCGCAGCTCGCGACCGACGGGCCCGAAGATGCGGGTACCGCGCGGGTCGCCATCGGTCTTGAGGATGACGGCGGCGTTCTCGTCAAACTTGATGTATGAGCCGTCGGGACGACGACGTTCCTTGGTCGTCCGAACGATGACCGCCTTGACGACGTCACCCTTCTTGACGGCGCCACCGGGAATGGCGTCCTTGACGGCGGCGACGATAACGTCACCGATGCCGGCGTAACGACGACCGGAACCACCGAGAACACGGATGCAAAGGATTTCCTTGGCACCGGTGTTGTCGGCGACACGCAGTCGCGACTCCTGCTGGATCACTGTGTTACTCCTGTCGTCGCGCTGGTTCTCATCTCTGAGCCTTGCGGAACCGAACTATGGTTTGGACTACTTGGCGCGATCGAGAATCTCCACGACGCGCCAGTGTTTGGTGGCTGAGAGCGGTCGGGTCTCCATGATCAGGACCCGGTCGCCAACGGCTGCGGTGTTGGTCTCGTCGTGCGCCTTGACCTTGCTGCTGCGGCGGATGACCTTGCCGTACAGCGCGTGCTTGACACGGTCCTCGACCTCGACGATGACGGTCTTGTCCATCTTGTCGCTGACGACGTAACCCTGGCGCGTCTTGCGGTAATGGCGCTCTTCAGCGATAGCCACGGTGCTCTTCTCCTGCTGCTTCTCAGTCATTTTGATCACTCAGCCGCCTTGGCTCGACCGATGCCGAGCGCCCGCTCGTGCATCTCTGTATAGATCCGGGCGATGTCCTTTCGGACCGCACGCAAACGACCGTGGTTCTCCAGCTGGCCGGTGGCGGACTGGAAGCGCAGGTTGAACAGCTCTTCCTTGGCCTTGCGCAGCTCGTCGACCAGACGGTCGTCATCGAAGCCACGCAGCTGGGCGGAAGCCAGTTCATTGGTCCCGATTGCCATCAGACGTCACCACCCTCACGCCGAACGAAGCGGCACTTCATCGGAAGCTTGTGCATTGCCAGACGCAGTGCCTCTCGAGCAACATCCTCGGGAACACCCGCGAGCTCGAAGAGCACGCGACCCGGCTTGACGTTGGAGATCCACCACTCCGGCGAACCCTTTCCTGAACCCATGCGGGTCTCGGCGGGCTTCTTGGTCAGCGGACGGTCTGGGTAGATGTTGATCCAGACCTTGCCGCCACGCTTCATGTAGCGGGTCATCGCAATACGAGCGGCTTCGATCTGGCGGTTGGTGACGTAGGCGGGCTCGAGAGCCTGGATGCCGAAGTCGCCAAAGGCGATCTTGGTGCCGCCGGTGGCAGCGCCCGAGCGACCCGGGTGGTGCTGCTTGCGGTGCTTGACCCGACGAGGAATCAACATCAGGCTTCAGCTCCCTCAGCAGCAGCAGGTGCCGCAGACTCAGGGGCAGTCGTTGGCGCTGACTCGGCGGCAGCAACCGAAGGGGCCGCGGCCTCCTCAGCGTGTGGGGCGCGGGCCGGTCGTGCACCGCGCGCCGGACGATCCGCACGGTCCGGGCCGTCACGGCGCGGTCCACGCTGGGGACGGGCCGGCGCAGCAGCCTGCTCGCGAGCAAACTCCTTGGTCGTCTGGTCACCCTTGTAGATCCAGACCTTCACGCCGATGCGGCCGAACGTCGTACGGGCCTCGTAGAAGCCATAGTCGATGTTGGCGCGCAAGGTGTGCAGCGGCACGCGACCCTCGCGGTAGAACTCTGAGCGAGACATCTCGGCGCCACCAAGGCGTCCGGAGCACTGGACACGGATGCCCTTGGCGCCGGCGCGCAACGACGACTGCATGCTCTTGCGCATGGCACGACGGAACGACACTCGAGCCGAAAGCTGCTCAGCGACGCCCTGGGCGACAAGCTGAGAGTCGAGCTCCGGGGTCTTGACCTCGAGGATGTTCAACTGAACCTGCTTGCCGGTGAGCGACTCGAGCTCGCCGCGGATGCGGTCGGCCTCGGCGCCACGGCGACCGATGACGATGCCAGGACGAGCCGTGTGGATATCGACCCGAACGCGATCACGCGTCCGCTCGATCTCTACCCGTGAGATGCCAGCGCGCTCCATGCCCTTGGTCATGAGCTTGCGGATCTCAACGTCTTCCTTGACGAAGTCGCGGTATCGCTGGCCGACCTTGGTGCTGTCAGCGAACCAACGGCTCTTGTGCTCGGTCGTGATTCCCAGGCGGAAGCCATTTGGGTTGACCTTCTGACCCATTAGCGGGTTCCTCCCTTGATCTCCGGCTGCGTCACTCGAACCGTGATGTGGCTCGTGCGCTTGCGGATTCGGTAGGCACGACCTTGAGCACGCGGACGGAACCGCTTCATCGTCGCACCTTCGTCGACGTACGCCTCGCTGATCACCAGCGTGCGCTCGTCGAATGCTTCTGCTGCCTTGTCGGCCTTCACGCGAGCGTTCGCAATGGCGCTTTCCAGCACCTTGAGAACGGGCTCGCTCGCGGCCTGCGGTGCAAACTGCAACACCGCAATAGCCTCGGTCGCCTGCTTGCCACGGATCAGGTCCACGACGCGGCGGGCCTTCATGGGCGTGACACGGACGTGCCGCGCCTGCGCCTTGGCTTCCATCGCTGTCCCTTGCTTTCGTTCGGAGGTAGATCAGGTGGGTGTAAGTAACCCGTGGTGACGGACCACCGCTCAGCGGCGGCGAGCCTTCTTGTCGTCCTTCACGTGGCCCTTGAACGTCCGGGTCGCCGCAAACTCACCGAGCTTGTGGCCAACCATGGACTCGGTCACGAACACCGGGACGTGCTTGCGGCCATCGTGCACGGCGAGCGTGTGTCCGAGCATGTCGGGCACGATCATCGAGCGACGGGACCAGGTCTTGATGACGTTCTTGGTGCCGGCTGCATTCTGGACATCCACCTTCTTCTGAAGGTGATCGTCGACGAATGGGCCCTTCTTCAAGCTACGAGGCATTTCCAGGGCTCCTATCAGCGCTTCTTGCGACGACGACGGACGATGAGCTTGTCGCTGTCCTTGTTGGGATGCCGGGTGCGACCCTCGGCCTGGCCCCAAGGGCTGACCGGGTGACGTCCACCGGAGGTCTTGCCCTCGCCGCCACCATGCGGGTGGTCGACCGGGTTCATGGCGACACCACGCACCGTGGGGCGTTTGCCCTTCCAGCGCATGCGGCCGGCCTTGCCCCAGTTGATGTTGCTCTGCTCGGCATTGCCCACCTCGCCGATCGTTGCGCGGCAGCGCAGATCGACGTTGCGGATCTCACCGGACGGCATACGCAGCTGCGCGTAGGGCCCGTCCTTGGCCACGAGCTGCACCTTGGTGCCAGCCGACCGTGCGATCTTGGAGCCGCCACCGGGGCGGAGCTCGATCGCGTGGATGACCGTACCCACGGGGATGTTGCGCATCGGAAGGCAGTTGCCCGGCTTGATGTCAGCGCTGGGACCACTCTCGATCTGATCGCCCTGGCTGAGCTTGTTCGGCGCCAGGATGTAGCGCTTCTCGCCATCGGCATAGTGCAACAGCGCGATGCGGGCGGTGCGGTTCGGGTCGTACTCGATGTGAGCGACCTTGGCCGGCACGCCGTCCTTGTCGTGGCGACGGAAGTCGATCAACCTGTAGGCGCGCTTGTGACCGCCACCGATGTGACGTGTCGTGATGCGCCCGGCGTTGTTGCGGCCACCGCTCTTGGTGAGCGGACGGACCAGCGACTTCTCCGGCGTCGTCCTCGTGATTTCCACGAAGTCGGCGACGCTCGACCCACGACGACCTGGTGTCGTCGGCTTGTACTTGCGGATTCCCATTGTCTGAAGTCCTCAGTTCCCGTTGTCTCGATAAGTCTTCGTTAGCCCGGTCATCCGACCGAACCTCCGAAAATGTCGATCGAGCCTTCTTTGAGGGTGACGATCGCGCGCTTGGTGTTCTTGCGCTTGCCCAAACCGAATTTGGTGCGACGGGTCTTGCCCTGGCGGTTGAGAGTGTTGACCGAGTCGACCTTCACGCCAAAGACGCGTTCGACTGCAATCTTGATCTCGGTCTTGTTGGCACGCGGATCGACGATGAAGGTGTACTTGCCCTCGTCCAGCAGCCCGTAGGACTTCTCGGACACCACAGGGGCTAGCAGAATGTCGCGGGGGTCCTTGTTCAACGTGTTCACTTGGTGTCCTCCTTGTCATCCGCAGCCTTTGCGGGCGTGGCAGCCTTTGCGGCTTTCACCGGCGTGGCAGCCTTTGCGGGCTTCGCAGCCTTTGCGGCCTTCACCGGCGTGGCAGCCTTTGCGGGCCTCGCAGCCTTTGCGGCCTTCACGGGCGCGGCAGCCTTTGCAGCCTTTGAGGGCTTTTCGGCCTTGGGTGCGTCAACCTCGACGATGTCCAGGACCTCGCTGACGCCTGCCTTCTCGGACTTGCCCTTGGTGGGGCCGGCCAGGAAGGTGCTCAGCGAACCCTCGGTGAAGACGATGTCGTCGGCACACAGGACGTCGTAGGTGTTGAGCTGGTCCGGGACCAGCACGTGCACGTTCTCGAGGTTCCGCAGGCTCGACCAAGAGGTCGTGTCGCTGCGCTCGACCACCACAAGCAGGTTCTTGCGCTCGGACAGACCGTCCAGGATCGCCCATGCCGCCTTCGTCGATGGCTTGTCGCCCTCGACCAGCGCGCTGAACACGTGGATGCGGTCATGGCGTGCCCGATCGGACAACGCCCCACGCAGCGCGGCAGCCTTCATCTTCTTGGGCGTCCGCTGCGAGTAGTCACGCGGCTTCGGTCCATGAACGACGCCACCGCCGACGAACTGAGGTGCCCTGGTCGAACCCTGACGGGCGCGGCCGGTGCCCTTCTGCTTGTGCGGCTTGCGACCACCACCGCGCACCTCGGCGCGCGTCTTGGTGGAGTGCGTGCCCTGACGAGCAGCGGCCAGCTGACCAACGACGACCTGATGAATCAGGGGGATGTTGGTCTGCACGTCGAAGACGTCATCCGGGAGGTCAACCGAGCCGGACTTCTTGCCGGCGGGGCTGAGGATGTCAATGGTGGGCATGGTCAGGCTCCCTTGGCAGCCGTGCGGACCAGGACGATGCCGCCACGCGGGCCGGGAACGGCACCCTTGATCAGCAGCAGACCCCTGTCAACATCCACGGCGTGGATCGTGAGGTTCTGGGTGGTCTGGCGAACGACGCCCATGCGACCGGCCATCCGATGGCCCTTGAACACGCGGCCCGGCGTGGCGCAAGCGCCGATCGAGCCGGGCTTGCGGTGGTTCTTGTGCGAACCGTGAGATGCGCTGTCACCGTGGAAACCGTGACGCTTCATAACACCTGCGAAGCCCTTGCCCTTGGTGGTGCCAACGACGTCGACATCCTGGCCGGTCTCGAAGGTCTCGACCGTGAGCTCGTCGCCGAGCTCGTAGGTCGAGGCGTCAGAAGTGCGCAGCTCCACCAAGTGGCGGCGGGGCGTGACACCCGCCTTCTCGAAGTGACCGATCATCGGCTTCTTGACCTTGCGCGGGTCGATCGCACCGAACGCGATCTGAACTGCGTCATAGCCGTCTTTGTCGGAGTTGCGGACCTGCGTCACAACGCAGGGTCCGGCCTTGATCACCGTCACGGGAACAAGGCGGTTCTCGGCGTTCCAGACCTGGGTCATCCCCAGTTTCTCGCCGAGTACGCCCTTGACCGGGCGCTGAATAGCGTTAGTCATGGTGGCGTCCTTAGAGCTTGATCTCGATGTTGACATCGGCCGGAAGGTCAAGGCGCATCAACGAGTCGACGGCCTTGGGGGTCGGGTCGACGATGTCGATGAGACGCTTGTGGGTGCGCATCTCGAAGTGCTCCCGGCTGTCCTTGTACTTGTGCGGTGAACGGATGACGACGAAGACGTTCTTCTCCGTCGGCAGCGGCACTGGGCCGACAACCGTTGCGCCGGCACGGGTCACCGTGTCGACAATCTTGCGCGCCGACGAGTCGATGACCTCGTGGTCATACGACTTCAGCCGGATGCGGATCTTTTGTCCCGCCATCGCTTCGTCTGACTCTCTCTCGTCGTACATCTGCATGTGGCCGGCCCGATAGGCCTCCGACCCCCGCGGTCGGGTGTGTCGCACCCTGTTCGCAGTGCGAGGCCGGTGCGCCGTGAAGCGCTGGTCTCGCGGATCAATCGGAAAACCCGGCAGAGCCGGGGCTTGCGCTTCCCTTCGCAGGCCGCCCGCGCGACTTCCGCGTGCGTCCGATGACAAGGGATGGCGATGCAGGCAATAGCCTTCAACGCGCGTCAAGCAACCGGTACATAGTGCCAGACGCCGGGGCCAAGAACCAAATCGAGGCCCCAGCTCCCGCATCGGAGCCGCCACCCCTCCCAGGAGACGCCTGACAGGGGCGCCGCTGGCCGCTCCAGACCGTGCTCACACGCCGCCAGATGTGCCCAGCGGGACCCCACGCGGGCTGCACGAACTCGTCCGGCGCCCAGAACGGCCTTTAGACGATGTCCCACCCACACCCCGGTGGGCATGCCCCTCCCCCGCCCGCCGGAGCCACCCCAGGGCAGACGCCCACGGCATACCCACACCGCCGCGCACACGGCATACCCACACGGCAGCACACACGGGAAACGAAAGACTGCGGGGGGGGCGGCCCCGGGGGGCGGGCCCCCCGCCGCGTTGGTGGTTGTTGGGGGGGGGAGAGATAGGTTTTTGGGGGGGGGGGCACCCCCCCCCCGCGGACGACCCC
>JABBOX010000267.1 GCA_012927555.1 Phycicoccus sp. | reverse complement strand
TCAGCCTGCACCGCCGGGAAGCCACCACAAAGTCACCCGACAAGGGACCAGACGCCGGCCACGCCGCGCGTCAAAGCAACATGCCCCCACGCCACTTGACAACAACACCCCGTTGCTAACGGTGTTTCAGGGGAGACAGTGTTGCAGAGTCGCCGCGTCGGGTCAGGTGATGCCGACCTGATCCATCAGGAAGGCGAGCTCCCATGCATACTGCTTCCACGCGTCATACCGGCCACTCTTGCCGCCATGCCCCGCGACCATCTCGATCTTGAACAGGATCGGCCGTTCCACCGGGTCGCTCGTCACGGTCTCGCGAAGCCGGGCCACCCACTTGGCCGGCTCGACGAAATAGACGCGCGTGTCATTGAGGCTCGTGGTCGCCAGAATGGCCGGATAGTCAACCGCCGCAATGTTTTCGTACGGCGTATACGCCTTCATGTAGTTGTAGACGTCCGCGTTGTGGAGCGGGTCACCCCATTCCTCCCACTCCGGCACCTTCTGCTGAAGGCTGGGGTCCAGGATGGTCGTGAGCGCATCAACGAACGGCACCGCCGCGTGGATCGCCGTGAAACGCCCAGGCGCAAGGTTGGCGACCGCGCCCATGAGCAAGCCACCGGCCGAACCTCCTTCTGCGACAAGGCGATCCGGAGCAACCCAACCGGAGCTGACGAGATGATCAGCACACGAGATGAAGTCGGTGAAGGTATTCGTCTTGTGCTCCATCTTGCCGTCGTCGTACCACTGACGCCCCATCTCTCCACCACCGCGAACATGCGCGATGGCATAGACGAATCCCCGGTCCATCAAGGAAAGTCGGGCCACCGAGAAGTACGGATCGATGCAGATCTCGTAGGCGCCGTAGCCATAGATCAGCCCTGGCGCCGTGCCGTTCGCTGTGACGTCGCGTCGATGAACCAGCGAGATCGGCACCCTCGTCCCGTCTGCGGCGGTGGCCCACTCCCGACGCTGCTCGTAGTCCGCTGGATCATAACCGCCGAGCACCGGCTGCGTCTTGAGCACGGTGAGCCGGCCGGTTACGAGGTCATAGTCCGAGATGGTCTTGGGAGTCACCATCGACTCGAACACGATCTGGAGGGCGGAGGACTTGTACTCCGGGTTGTTGCCGGTGGCGACGCAGTACAGCGGCTCGTCGAAGGCGAGGTCACGCGCAGGGCCAAAACCGGACCCGGATGTCGGGTCGCGAGGGATCACTCGCAAGGTCGTCAGCCCATCGCGACGCAACGAGACAACGACATGGGAGGCAAACGCCTCGACGTCGACCAGCCGCTCCCCCACCACGGCCTCGGCGAACGGCGACCACTGCTCGTGGCTCTGGGCGTCCAGCGGGGCCTGCGCCAGCTCGAAGTCCGCGCGGTTCGCGTTGTGCACGATCAGCAGCCGGTCCCCTGCGGGCTCGACGTCGTACTCAACACCGTCACGTCGGGGCGCCACGACTCGCGGGATGCCCAGCGGCGCCGCCGCGTCCAGCAGCAGCACCTCGGAGGTGAGCTTGGAGCCCACCTGGATGATGACCCAGGCATCGTCGCGAGAAGACCCGATGCCCATCCAGAACCGCTCGTCCGGCTCGTCGAACACCAGAACGTCGTCCAGGGCAGCTGTCCCAACCTCGTGACGCCACACCTGATGAGGGCGCCACGACTCGTCCAGTCGCGTATAGAAGAGATGCTGCCCGTCGAGCGACCAGACGGCGCCGTAGCCGGTCTGTGTGACGGACTCATCGATCACCTCGCCGGTCTCGATGTCCTTGACCCGCAGGGCAAATCGCTCGTCGCCCTCGACATCGACGGCGTAGGCGATCCGGCGCCCGTCACAGCTCACCTCGAAGGCTCCGAGCGAGAAGAACTCGTGACCCTGCGCCTCGACGTTGCCGTCCAGCAGCACCTGCTCCCCCTCGGGGGTGACTCCCGGCTCGAGCTGTGGGCGGCCGCGGCCCTCCACCATGCGAACGCGGCACTGTGCGGCGTACTGCAAGCCATCGAACGTGCGGGAGTAGTACCACCAGCCGCGGTAGGCGGCAGGGACGGACAGGTCTGCCTCCTGCGTCCGTGACCGGATCTCGTCGAAGATCCGCGTACGAAGCGGCTCGAGATGGCTCGTCATGGCCTCGGCGTAGGCATTCTCTTCCTCGAGATGCGCAATGACCTCAGGGTCGTCCTTGTCCCGCATCCACTCGAACGGGTCAACGACCCGGTCTCCGTGGTGCTCACGTATGCAGTCCACGTGCTTGGCGTCAACGTGCTTGGCGTCCACGTGCTTGGCCACGACAGGCCTGACGGTGCTCACGCAGGCACGTTATCGGACGAGCGTGATCACCCCGTGGCCCGGCGGCCTCAGATCAGACAGGCCGGCCCGAGCAGCGCTTTCAGGTCGCCGAACAACGCCGGTGACGCAGTGACCCGGAGCGAGTCGTCCAGGCGCATGAGCACCGAGCGCCCTGGCTGGGTGAGCTTCACATGAACCTCGGTCACGCCGGGGTGCTCGGTCAGCACCCGCCGGATCCGCTCGGCGACGCCGTTGGTGGCCCTGGACAACGGCAACGTCACGACCACTGGCCCGCGCGGCCCCTCCTTGATGTCCGGGAGGGTGAGCTCCTGGGCGAAGATCGTGGGTGTCTCGTCACGCCGGTTGAGACGCCCTCGCACCACGCACACGACGTCATGGCCGAGCATGGTCGAGACAGTCAGGTAGGCGGAGGGGAAGAAGAGGCACTCGATCGCGCCATCGAGGTCCTCGACCGTGGCGATCGCCCAGAGGTCGCCCTTCTTGGTGCGCTTGATCTGCAGCGCGGTGATCAGCCCGGCGATGGTGACGTTGGCCCCGTCAGGCTTGCTGTCATCACCGGTGAGCGACGCGATCGAGGTGTCTGCGTGTTGGGTGAGGATGTGCTCGATCCCGAACAGCGGGTGATCAGAGACGTAGAGGCCGAGCATCTCTCGCTCGAAGGCCAGCAGCGTCGACTTGTCCCACTCGATCGTCGGGATCGGCGGCATGGCCAGCAGGGACGTCATGGATCCGCCGCCTCCGGCGTCGCCGCTGCCAGCATCACCCGCGTCGTGGCTGTCACCGAAACCAAAGCCCGCGAAGAGCGAGTCCTGGCCGATGGCCTCTTGCTTCTTCTCGTCCACGAGGGCTTCAACATAGGCCTCGTGGACCCGCACCAGGCCCTGACGGGCGTGCTTCAACGAGTCGAAGGAACCGCCCTTGATCAGCGACTCGATGGTGCGCTTGTTGCACACGACTGCCGGTGACTTGCGCAGGAAGTCCTCGAAGGAGACGAACCGTCCCTTGTCCTGACGCGCTGTCACGATCGCCTCGACCACGTTGTGACCGACGTTGCGGATGGCCGCCAGCCCGAAGCGGATGTCGGTGCCGACCGCGGTGAAGTTGGCTGAGCTCTCGTTGACGTCCGGAGGCAGGACCTTGATGCCCATGCGACGGCACTCGTTGAGGTAGAGCGCCGACTTGTCCTTGTCGTCGCGAACACTGGTCAGGACCGCGGCCATGTACTCGGCCGGGTAGTTGGCCTTCAGGTAGGCGGTCCAGTAGGAGACGAGCCCGTAGGCCGCGCTGTGCGCCTTGTTGAACGCATAGTCCGAGAAGGGGACCAGAACGTCCCACAACGCCTTGATGGCGGCTGGGCTGAAGCCGTTGGCCACCATGCCTGCCTCGAAGCCGACGTACTCGGCGTCCAGGACCGCGCGCTTCTTCTTGCCCATGGCCCGGCGCAACAGGTCCGCCTTGCCGAGCGTGTAGCCGGCAAGTCTCTGCGCGATCTCCATGACCTGCTCCTGATAGACGATCAGGCCATAGGTCGTGCCCAGCAGCGGCTCCAACGCCTGTGCCAGGTCCACGTGCGGGTAGGAGATCTCCTGCTGGTTGTTCTTGCGCAGGGCGTAGTTGATGTGTGAGTTGGCGCCCATCGGGCCTGGACGGTAGAGCGCACCGACCGCCGAGATGTCCTCAAAGTTGTCGGGCTTCATCAGCCGCAGCAACGCTCGCATCGGGCCGCCGTCGAACTGGAAGACGCCGAGCGTGTCACCCCGGCCGAGCAGCTCATAGGTGGTCGGGTCATCCAGGGACTTGCTCAGCTCGTCGAGGTCGACCTCGTCGCCGCGGTTGTTGCGGATGTTGATCAGCGCATCGTCCAGGATGGTCAGGTTGCGCAGGCCGAGGAAGTCCATCTTGACCAGCCCCAGCGTCTCGCAGCTGGGATAGTCGAACTGGGTGATGATCTGGCCGTCCTGCTCGCGGCGCATGATCGGGATCAGGTCGATCAGCGGTTCGCTGGACATGATGACGCCGGCCGCGTGCACCCCCCACTGACGCTTCAGCCCCTCGAGACCCAGCGCCGTCTTGACGACCTCCTGGGCCTGCGGGTCCTCGTCGTGGACCTGGCGGAACTCAGCGGCCTCGGCGTAACGCTTGTGCTTGGGGTCGAAGATCCCCGACAGCGGCACGTCCTTGCCCATGATCGCCGGCGGCATCGCCTTGGTGAGCTTCTCACCCATCGAGTAGGGGAAGCCCATGACCCGTGAGGCGTCCTTGACCGCCTGTTTGGCCTTGATGGTGCCGTAGGTCACGATCTGGGCGACACGCTCCTCGCCATACTTCTCGGTGACGTAGTGGATCACCTCACCGCGGCGCCGCTCGTCGAAGTCGATGTCGAAGTCGGGCATCGAGGCACGCTCGGGGTTGAGGAATCGCTCGAAGATCAGGCCGTGCTTGAGCGGGTCGAGGTCGGTGATCTCCATGACGTAGGCGCACATGGAGCCGGCACCCGACCCGCGGCCCGGGCCGACCCGGATGCCGTTCTTCTTGGCCCAGCCGATGAAGTCGGCGACGACCAGGAAGTAGCCCGGGTAACCCTTGGAGACGATGACCTCGGTCTCGTATGCCGCCTGCGCGCGCACCGCGTCCGGAACACCGGCCGGGTAGCGCACGTGGAGCCCCCGCTCCACCTCCTTGATGAACCAGGAGGTCTCGTCCTCGCCCTCGGGGCATGGGAAGCGAGGCATGTAGGCGCCCTCGCCCTCGGTGAAGCCGACCTCGCACCGCTCGGCGATCAGCAGCGTGTTGTCGCAGGCCTCAGGCAGCTCGCGCCACAGATGACGCATCTGCTCGGGGCTCTTGAGGTAGAACTCGTCGGCGTCGAACTTGAAGCGGTTGGGGTCCATCAGGGTCGAGCCGGACTGCACGCACAACAGCGCCGCGTGGGCCTTGGCGTCCTCGGCCTTGGTGTAGTGCAGGTCGTTGGTCGCGAGCAGCGGAAGGCCCAGATCCTTGGACAGCCGCAGCAGGTCCTTGATGGTCTGGCGCTCGATGTCGATGCCGTGGTCCATGACCTCGCAGTAGAAGTTCTCAGCGCCGAAGATGTCGCGGAACTCGGCGGCAGCCTCGACCGCCTGGCGGTACTGGCCCTGGCGCAGCCTGGTCTGGATCTCACCGCCCGCACATCCAGTCGTGCCGATGAGGCCCTGGCCGTAGGTCGCCAGCAGCTCACGGTCGATCCGAGGCTTGAAGTAGTAGCCCTCCATCGAAGCCAGCGAGCTCATCCGGAAGAGGTTGTGCATGCCCTCGGTGGTGCGCGCCAGCAACGTCATGTGCGTGTAGGCGCCCGAGCCGGACACGTCGTCACGACCGCCGTCACCGAACTTGACCCGGGTCTTGTCGGTGCGGTGCGTGCCCGGCGTGAGGTATGCCTCGACGCCGATGATCGGCTTGACGCCGTACTTCTTGGCCTTGGACCAGAACTCGTAGGCCCCGAAGACGTAACCGTGGTCCGTCGTGGCCAGAGCCGGCATACCCATCTCAGCCGCAGTCTCGAACAGCTCGTCGATGCGGGCGGCGCCATCGAGCATGGAGTACTCGGTGTGCACGTGCAGGTGGACGAAGCTCTTGTCGGAGGCTGGGTGGGATGACATCGGGAGTGAGTCTATGCCGGGAGAACGACAGCTCCTGTATGCCGCTCCGTCACCGCAAGTGGCACGTTGGGCGAGGCCTGATTCACTGTGGCCATGCAACTCAGCAATGCAGCCGACCGGGTATTCGAGCTCGTCTCCACGCACCCTTCGCGTCCGCTGCTGATCGCCCTCGATGGGCCGAGCGCGGCCGGGACCAGCACTCTGGCTCTGGCCGTGGCACTGTGCTTGTCCGCGAGCGTGGTCGCAGGTGACGACTTCTATCGCGACATGCCCGAGGAGCAGCGATGGACGCTCAGCGCGGCTCAAGGAGTGGCGGAGTACTTCGACTGGCAGCGGCGTCGGCACGAGGTCCTGGAACCCCTGCGCACTGGTCGAGCGGCGCGATACCGGCCGTTCAGCTGGCGGCCCGAAGGCGGTCTGGATGACCGGGTCGTGACCGTGGACCCGGCGCCCATCGTTGTGCTGGAGGGCATCTATGCGGCTCGTCCCGAGCTGAGGGACCTCGTCGACCTGGCCGTTCTCGTGGAGACCCCCGCCGATGAAAGACATCGACGCCTGATCGCTCGTGACCACAGCAATGATGCTTGGTGGCCGCGATGGAGCATGGCCGAAGACCACTACTTCACTTCGATCCGTCCCAGGGCGTCGTTCGACCTCGTGGTCTCTGGCGCCTGACAGGCCGTTTCGGTCCGTGAAGTCGCAGAGAAGGTCGCACAATCACAGCTGAAGCAGCGTTCTTTGCGACTTCACGCGCGATTCTGACCGAAGCTAGGCGCTGATGTGATCCAGAGCGGTCTGCAGATCCTTGGGGTAGGGGCTGCGGAAGTCCACGCGTTCGCCGGTGCCGGGGTGTACGAACCCGAGGCCGACCGCGTGCAACCACTGACGTTCGAGGCCGAGCTTCTTGGCCATCACCGGGTCCGCGCCATAGGTCAGGTCACCGACACAGGGATGGCGCAGCGCCGAGAAATGAACCCGGATCTGGTGGGTGCGCCCGGTCTCGAGATGAACCTCCACGAGGGAGGCCGCCCTGAACGCCTCGATGACCTCATAGTGGGTGATGCTCGCCTTGCCGGTGCCGACCACCGCGAACTTGTAGTCGTGGTTGGGATGACGGCCGATCGGGGCGTCGATGGTGCCCTGCACCGGATCGGGCAGACCCTGGACGAGCGCGTGGTAGGTCTTGTCGACCGTTCGTTCCTTGAAGGCCCGTTTCAGGGCGGTGTAGGCATGCTCGCTCTTGGCAACCACCATCAGGCCGCTGGTGCCCACATCGAGGCGGTGCACAACGCCACGGCGCTCCTCGGCACCAGACGTCGAGATGCGATATCCGGCTGCCGCCAGTCCGCCGATCACCGTGGGACCGGTCCAGCCGACGCTGGGATGGGCGGCCACGCCAACAGGCTTGTCCACGACCACCAGGTCGTCGTCGTCGTGGATGATCGCCATCCCCGGAATGGGATCAGCCACGACGGCCAGCCCGGGCGAGGATCGCGGGTCGGGCAGCTCCACCTCGAGCCAGGCGCCCGCATGCACCCGGTCCGACTTGCCCACGAGACGCTGGTCGATGGTCACAGAACCAGCCGTGGCCAAGTCGGCAGCCTTGGTGCGGGAGAGGCCAAAAAGGCGCGCCAGAGCCGCGTCGACACGTTCTCCTTCGAGGCCGTCCGGAACCGGCAAGGCACGAAGATCAGCCATCGTGGGCTGCGCCTGCCGAGTGCTGGGGTGGCTCCGGCTCGGGAGACTGCGGCTCGGGAGACTGCGATTCGGAGGCCTCGTGCCTGGGGGTGTGCTCAACCACGCGGGTTCCGTCGACGTTGATGCCGCGAAAGGCCAGCAGCGCGATGAGAGCGGCGGCGGTGACGATCGCCGAGTCACCAATGTTGAAGATCGGGAAGTTCGGCAGCTGAAGGAAATCCACCACGTGCCCACGGCCGGGTCCGGGAGCCCGGAACATACGGTCGGTCAGGTTGCCCAACGAGCCGCCGAGCAAGAGACCCAGCGCCAGCGCCCAACCCCGGCTGCCCAGGCGTCGTGCGGTGAACACGATGAACACGACAACGGAAGAGGCGATAACGGTCAGGATCCACGTCGATCCCGTGAGGATGGAGAACGCGGCGCCGGCGTTGCGGGTCAGGTTCAGCTGCAGAACCGTTCCGAGAAGCTCGCGCGGCTGATCGGGCTGAAGGTTCGCGGTGACCCACGCCTTGGCCCATTGGTCGCAGACGTACACCAGCACGGCCGACGTGACCAGCATGACTATGAGTAGTCGTCTGGGTGTCGATCGTGTGGTGGTGGACTCGTTCGGGGATGGTGAAGAGATCAGCGGCGCTCCTGCTTGGACTTGCATGGCACGCATAGCGTCGCACGTGGGAACACCAGAAGACGATTCTTGCCGATCGGGTTGCCGCAGCTTTCGCAGACTCCATAGCTTCCGTCCAGGATCCGCTCGAGCGCATGCTCGCTCTGCTCAGACACCTCGCGGGCGTTGTTGACCAACGAGATCTCCTGCTCGCGCTCGAAGGTCTTGGTGCCGGCGTCCGCCTGGTCGTCGCCCGCCCCGTCACCGGCGTCACGCATCAACCCGGCCAAGTCGTACTCGGCCGAAGTGATCTCGGCGCGCAGCCTCGCGAGGTCAGCCTCCAGTGCGGCACGGACCACCGCGAGCTCCTTGGTGGTCCACGGCTTCTCGTTCTTGCCCACTCGAAGACGTTTCGTCGGGGCGGTTGCGGCGGCTGCAGCGATCTTGGGTGACCGCAGTGGCGCAGCGATCGCCGGAACCTTCGTCGCCGCGGTCTTCGTCGCCGGAACCTTCGTCGCCGCGGTCTTCGTCGTCTTCCGGGCAGCCACTCGCGCCGAAGGTGCCGCAGCGGACTTGGCGGTGCTCTTCGTGGCAGCGGCCTGGGTCGCGACGCCCTTCTTGGCGGTGGCCTTCTTGGCGGTGGCCTTCTTGGCGGTGGCCTTCTTGGCGGTGGCCTTGGCCGCGGTCGCCTTGGCCGCGGTGGCCTTGGCCGCAGTGGCCTTGGTCGCAGTGGCCCGGACTGGCGCAACCTTCCTTGCGGCAACGGTCGCCCGTGCTGCCGTCGCCCGGACGGCCCTGACCACCCTTGCGGCCGTGCTCTTGGCCGGGGTCGCCTTGGCAGTGCCCTTCGAGGACGGAGCGGTCTTATGCGCCGACCCGCCATTCTTCGCTGACATCGCCTTCTTCACAGCCATTCTTGGCCCCTTCAAAGTGGCAGTGGATCGTCCCCGCGAACGCGGACAGGTGGCGTGAGGATATGGCCAACCCGGCTCAGACTCAATGGTGAAACGCCGCCGGGAGCTCGGATAGTCCCCGGAAACGTCCTGCCGAGGGCCATCGGCACCCGCCACGGCCACGTAAAACGGGGCGTCGACCATGAAGGTCGACGCCCCGCCTCAGCTGTGAGCGGTGTTTCTCAGGTCACGGCGCGGTGGCCTTCCCTGTCGTCGGGCTACTGGCCGCTGCCGTTCTGGCCCTTGTTGCCACCTTCGCCAGCGGTGTCGTCCACGCCCGTGTGTTCCAGCTCGAGCAGCTGGGTCTCGAGGTAGGACTTCAGCCGGGCGCGGTAGTCGCGCTCGAAGGTGCGTAGCTCGTCGATCTTCTTCTGGAGCAAGTCACGCTCGCGACTCAGCTCCGCAAGCACCGCGGTCTTCTTCTGCTGAGCCTCTGCGACCATCCCGGTAGAGCACTCACGCGCCTCCGTGATCATCTGCTCATGCCTGGCACTGGCCTCGGCGATGAGCGCATTGTGCTTCGCCTGGCCAGCGGTCAGGAGCTCATCGTGCTTGGCCTGAGCGGAAGACACCAGCTCCTGCTGCTTCACCGCGGACTCACCAATAACCCGGTCGTGGTGAGCCTGCCCTTCGCTGATAAGTCGTTCACGAGTGCTCTCACCCTCAGCCACATACTCTTCGTGCAGCTTCTGCGCCAGCGCCAGGACGCCTGCGGCAGCCTTGTGAGCATCCTCTGTGGCAGCAGCCGGGGCAGGGACGGCAAACGAGGTCTTGGCCGCCTTGTCCGCGGCTTCCTTGGCTGCCCCAGCCGTCTTGACCCGCTCAGCTGCCTGACCCTCGGCCGTCTCGGCATCCGCCTTGGCCTTGGCGATGCGGGCGGCCGCGTCCTTCTCCGCCTGCTCGACAGAAGCCTTGACAGCGGCGATCTTGTCCCGGGCTTCACGCTCGGCGACGGCTGCGGCTTCGCGCTGGGCGTCGCTCGACTTCTTTGCCGCGGCGGCAGCGGCGGCCGCGGCCGCCACCTCAGCGGAATTGTCCCTCTTCGCGTCCTGGGAGGGAGCTTCGTAGCGTGGGGTGCTGACGACCGCTGCAGGGCTGACCGCTGCAGGGCTGACCATTGCCGGCGCGCCCTTGCTCCCAAGGCATGTCTTGAGCTGCACGCGCAGGTCGTCGTTGTCGGTGCTGAGACGACGAAGCTCGACGACAATCTCGTCCAAGAAGTCGTCGACCTCTTGCTCGTCGTAGCCACGACGGAACTGTGTCGCGGTGAAGTTCTTGTTGAGGACATCTTCGGGCATGAACGCCATGTAGTCACCTCTGTCGAGCGGTCACGGGCCGCTCCACTCTAGCGGAACCCAGTCGGGTCAGCAGCGAAGGTATGGATCTGCTGGTAGTGCAGTGGTCAGAGTGACTCTAGGAGACTCGGCCCCAAGAAACAGCCAACTCAGGAACTTTGGGTCACAGACGCGCCAGAAGACTCGTCGTCATGGACACCGCCAGGATCAACACGAGGAATCCCATGTCCAGGCGGACCGACCCCAACGACAGCGGCGGGATCAGCTTTCGCAGGAACTTCAGCGGCGGGTCGGTGACGGTGTAGATGGCTTCGGCGAAGAACAAGAGGGGACCGCGGGGTTGCCACTCCCTGGCGAGGGCCTGGATCCAGTCGAGGACGAGGCGACAGATGAGAGCGGCAAAGAACAGGTTGAGGACCAACAACAGAACGGGGATCACGACGCCCAGCATGACGGTAAGTGCTGTGAGTCGGTCGGCCAGGTAGGGACGGCGTACCGATCAGCTCTGGTTGAAGAAACCGCGGGTGGCCGTCTTGGGTGCCTCAACCTCGCTGGCCAGCACCTCGACATGAGCCGGCGACAACAGGAAGACCTTGCTGGTGACGCGCTCGATGGAGCCATGCAGACCGAACACCAGGCCAGCTCCGAAGTCCACGAGGCGTTTGGCGTCCGCGTCATCCAGGTCGGTGAGGTTCATGATCACCGGCGTGCCGTCCCGGAAGTTCTCGCCGATGTTCTTGGCTTCGTTGTAGGTGCGAGGGTGAATCGTCGCGATGCGGTTCATCGCGCCAACCTCGACATCCCGTACGACACGCGCCACGGGAGTGCGGTGCGGCAGGTTCGTCACGGCAGCTCGTTCGTCGCGAGCGGGAGTCTCATGATGCGCAGACGGCTCGTCGAAGTCGTCGTACGTGTCATAGCGTTCGTCCTCCTCGGCCAGTCCGAGGTACACCATGGTCTTGCGCAGTGCCCCAGCCATCGCGAGCTCCTTAACGACGTCCTGCATGTCTTCGAGTTGTGAATGTCATCCGACAAGAGTGTTCGCCTCAAAACTACCCAACGGGCGGGCGTGAACCGAGGATTGCGCTGCCGACACGCAGGTGTGTCGCACCGTGAGCGACGGCGGCCTCCAGATCGGCGCTCATTCCGGCTGAGACCCAGGTGGCCTCCGGATGTTCGGCACGAACGGCCCGCGCCACACGGTCCAGCTGCGCGAATGCCTCACCGGCGTCGACCCCCAGGGGCGCCACCGCCATCAGCCCTCTTAGAGTCAGATGTGGTGCAGCGGCAACGCTGTTCGCGAGCTCGGCAACGCCGTCAAGCGGTATGCCGCCGCGGCCCACCGCAGTGGGTCCTGCGCCAAGACTCACCTGGACCAGCGCGCCGATGTCACGCCCGGCTGCGCCGGCAGCTCGGTCGAGGGCGGTCACCAGCTTGTCCCGGTCGATGGAATGGACGGAGTCGACATAGTTAGCCAGCGAATGGGCCTTGTTGGACTGCAACTGACCGATGAAGTGGACCTGAAGGCGCTGACGTACATCGTGGGGCAGAGCGGCGATCTTGGTCGATGCCTCCTGGTCGCGATTCTCCCCGATGTCTGTCACACCAAGCTCGCACAGCGCTTCGATGTCTGAGCCCGGGAATCTCTTCGTGACCACGATCAGCTGAACGTCTCCGCGCAAACGGCCCGCCGCCCTGCAGGCCGAAGCAATGCGCTCCTCGACCCGCGCGAGGCCGGCGGCCACCTCGTCACGACGTGCCGTGGAGTCCTGGCCAACCGTCATACCTGTCCTCTGATCTGGTGTTCTTCTTCAGGGTGAGCATCGTGCTCCTGATGAGGATCGAGCAACCGCACGACCCCGGCGCAACGACCCGTACGATGCCTTCGGCGATAGGAGAACAGCTCTTCCGACTCGCGGCTACAGCCTGCAATCCATTGCACCGCAACGGATCTGGCCCGCAGCTGTTCGACCACACCAGCAGCAACGTCAATAGCCGGCGTCCCCTGCCACGAGACGGCAGCGGCAGCCGGACTCACCCGCGCCGCCTCAGCCCTCATGGCCTCGGGCACCTCGTAGCAGCGCCCACAGACCGACGGACCAACCGCTGCGCTGATGGAACGGGCGCCAAGGTCGGTCATCGCGTCAATGGCGCGACCAACGATGCCCGACATCAGCCCCGGACGTCCTGCGTGCACCGCTGCGGCCACGCCAGCGATCTGGTCAACCAGCAGGACCGGGGTGCAGTCAGCGACCAGAACTACCAGTGCGCAGTCGGTCGAGGTGGTCACGAGGGCGTCAGCCTCAGGGGGCTCTCCCTGCCAGGGCCCGTCCACCACCACGACGTTCGAGCCGTGACGCTGGTTCATGAAGAGCAACCGATCTCGTCCCACCCCAAAGGCGTCGGCCACCAGGGTGCGGTTGGACTCGACGGCGTGTGGATCGTCGCCCACGTGCCCGCCAAGGTTCAGGCTCGCGAAGTCCCCCACGCTGGATCCGCCGCGCGTTGACGTGAAACCCCAGTCGACGCCCCGACCATCAGCTGCCGGAACCTGCTCACGCCAATGGAACACGCAGGCCACGCTAGCCGAAACGGGTCCACGCTTAGGCGCGCCCTACCAGTCGATCACCGCGGATGTGCCGTTCGAGGCGGGGATGGGTGCCTGCTCGCAGGCACCGCTTGTGACATCACATCGAACCCAGATGGTTGGGCGCAGCTGTCCCTGCGGATCTGAGCCCCTCACCGGGCTGAGGACGTGGGTTGAGTCCTCCCAGTGCGGGAAGTAGAGCCCCAGACCGTTCATCAGCTCCGGTCCAACGCTCCCGGTGGCCAGGTCAACGGCTGTGGACCCGAAGGCGGCGCGCCGGCCATCCGGGCTCACGACCCAACCATTGCCACTGCCGCACGTCAGCACCGGGCCCATCTGACCGCCGCGAACAGTGAACAAGTGAAGGCAGTAGTTGGGACCTACCTGACCGGCGACCAGCAGTCGACCAGGATCGGTGGGCATGACTGAAGCGTCAACGACGCCAGGGATCTCGGTCTCTGACCTCGCTGCGGGCTCCCACAACCAGGTACGGCTGGTAAGTTCGGCGCTGCCGACTACGCGTCGCGGCCCCGAGAGCAGCAGACCCGCCGTGGTCCAACCCAACAAGTTGGTCGCGAACGCTTCGCTGTGGCTGCGGGTCTTGCCTGGGTCTGACAGTGAAGCCGTCACGACGTTGACCGGGGAGTCGAGCCGCTCGCCGATCTCGGCGATCGCGTACTTCTTGCCAGTAGGGTCAACCGCAGCGCCATGGAAGGGTCCGTGGTGCAACGTGGTGAGGCTGCCGCTTGGTCGGATGAGATAGAGGGCTTGGTCGGGATCGGTATCACCGCCGGTAAACCATTCGGAGGTGGCAGATACCACGAGCCCTTCCGACGAGGGGGTCAGGTCGTAGGCCACACCCGCATGCGGCAGGGTCACCACGTGATCGGCCGTCACGACCACCACTGCGTTTCCCCGCTTTTCAGCGCGCGGGATCAAGCCGATCGGCGGCCCCATCGGAAGCTTGCCCGCGTACGTCATCAGGGCATCTTCTGGTGGGGCCTTCGCGGCGGGCGACGTGGCGGGCGAGGACGGCATACCGCTGTTGGCAGGTGCCGGGGCGGGCAGTCTCTGGCCACCCGGCACCACAAGGGCAACGGCGACCACTGCGGCCACGGCAACCACACCAGCGGCCCCCCACCCAAGGGCCAGACGACGGTTGCGGGCGGACCGACCCTTGCGAAGAACGTTGGCAGTCAGGTTGGGCATCGACTCCACGTCATCCACGCGACTGTGCAGGGTCTCTGACAGCAGGCGCGTCAGCTCGTCACTCATCGCGGCTCCTCCATCAGGCTGTTACGAGTTTGGGACTGGACAGGCATCCGCTCACGCAGCCGCGCCAACCCCCGGGACAGCTGGCTCTTCACGGTCCCCGTCGTGCAGCCGAGCACCCGCGCGATCTCAGCCTCGCTGAGATCCTCATAGAACCGAAGCACGAGGACCGCACGCTGCCGCGGGCCCAACGTCGCCAACAGCGCCCAGAGCTCGTCCCGCTGCTCGACTTCGTCGCGTTGCTGGAAATGGCGATGATCACGTGGAGCGGGCTCGGTGGGCTCAACACCCAGCACCTCGCGTCGGGCCGGGCGGCGCCACCAGGACAGCTGTGTGCGTGTCATGACCGTGCGCGTGTAAGCCTCCAACGCAGCCCGATCGCGGATGCGGTCCCAGGAGAGGTAGACCTTGATCAGCGAGTTCTGCAGGAGGTCCTCGGCCAGACCGTGGTCGCCGGTCAGCAGATAGGCGAAACGCAACAGCGACCATGAACGGGCGTCAATGAATGCCGCCAGGTCGTCCCCCCGCTCATCCATGTGACGTCCCCTCCGAAGCGAACATAAAGGTTGCGTGAGAAGGACGCGATTCGACACGCGCAAGGTTGCACGGAGCCGCAATCAAATGCTGCAGGGGCGGTCGGCCCGAAGGCCAACCGCCCCTGCAGCATTGCTGCGCCCCGCGCGGAGTGTTATTTCAGGAAGTCGGGCACATCAAGGTCGTCGTTGTCGTCGAAGGTGACCGTGCGCGGCGGCTTGACCACTGGCTCCTGTGGGTGCAGTGGAACGCCGTTGTGCGGAGCTCCGTTGCCGGCAACTCCGTTGCCATGAGCCGAAGGCACCGGGAGAGCGCCAACGGGCACCTGGCCCGGGTGGACCGGCGGCGCGATCAGATGCGGCAGCTGACCGACGCGCGTCTGCTGGGGCAGGGTCGCCGCCGAGGCCGGGCGCTGGGTTGAGCCGGCGATCTGGCCAAGGGCCCGGTCGTCGTGGCGACGAACTGGGCCGCCACCATCGAAGCCTGCGGCGATGACCGTCACCCGGACCTCGTCACCAAGGGCATCGTCAATGACGGCGCCGAAGATGATGTTGGCCTCGGGGTGGGCCGCCTCCTGGACAAGTCGAGCAGCCTCGTTGATCTCGAAGAGCCCGAGGTCGGAGCCGCCCTGGATCGAAAGCAGCACGCCGTGTGCGCCGTCGATGCTGGCCTCGAGCAGAGGCGAGGAGATCGCCAGCTCGGCGGCCTGGACGGCACGGTCGTCACCGCGAGCGGAGCCGATACCCATGAGAGCAGAGCCTGCGCCCTGCATCACGGCCTTGACGTCGGCGAAGTCGAGGTTGATCAGGCCAGGGGTGGTGATCAGGTCCGTGATGCCCTGGACTCCGGAGAGCAGCACCTGGTCCGCGCTGCGGAAGGCATCAAGCATGCTGACCGCGCGGTCGCTGATCGAGAGCAGCCGGTCGTTGGGGATCACGATGAGGGTGTCGACCTCTTCGCGCAGGCTGGCGATGCCGGTCTCGGCCTGGTTGGCCCGGCGTCGTCCTTCGAAGGTGAAGGGCCGGGTGACAACGCCGATGGTCAGGGCGCCGATGGACTTGGCGATCTTGGCCACGACGGGTGCGCCGCCGGTGCCGGTGCCGCCGCCCTCGCCGGCGGTCACGAAGACCATGTCGGCGCCCTTGAGCACCTCTTCGATCTCCTCGGAATGGTCCTCGGTGGCCTTCTTGCCGACCTCAGGATCCGCGCCCGCTCCGAGGCCGCGAGTCAGCTCGCGGCCGACATCGAGCTTGACGTCTGCGTCGCTCATCAGGAGGGCTTGGGCATCGGTGTTGATGGCGATGAACTCAACGCCTTTGAGTCCGACCTCGATCATCCGGTTGATTGCGTTGACACCGCCTCCGCCAATGCCGACGACCTTGATAACGGCCAGGTAGTTCTGCGGTGCTGCCACGTCGGTGGGCCTCTCTTGAAACGTTCTGCTCGAGTCGCTGGTGGTTGTGCGGGAATCGTAAGCGATGTATTCCTGCACAAAAATCTCGCCGAAAATACCTCGATGTAGACTATAGGGTTAGAGTTATTTGTTACTCTTCCCACGGGTGACGGTATGGCCTCGGACCGCCTCGATCAAACATGTTCGCGGCGTGTCGGACGCGTCATCTCGTGACAGGGGTCCTCGGTGCGCTGACGTCGATGGTCCTGAACCCCTTGTGCCCCAACAGTGCCGTCAAAACCCTGACCTTCAGCTCAGGTTCGGAGGCACCTCCCCACACGACGGTGACGGTCCCCAGTTTGAGGGTGACCATGTTTGCGCCCGAGACAGTCACGTTGGTCACCCGTCCGCGCTGGCTGGGAGACAGCGCATGGAGAACCGCGATGCCGGCGCGCAGCGCATCCCTGCTCGGCGGATTCTCCACCGTGTCGATCAGCGGGACGCCCTTGGGCGGCGCACCCACCGTGGCGTAGGCGACGCCCTCGGCATCCACAACCTGTACTTGACCTTGAGGGTTTTTCACGGCCAGAACGGGCACTCGCGGACTCGCCATGATGACGATCGTGCTCGGCCACGAGAGGCCTACGGAGACCTCGGCCAGCGTCGCGGTCGCGATGACCCTGTCAGCGATCGCCGTCGTGTCGACCCGAACCATGGGCGTGCCGATGGGGACGGCGGCCCTGCGCATGATCTGGGCCACGGCACCGCGCGGCACTCCTTCTACCCTGACCGATCGGGCAACCAGAACCGGGCTGAACTGCACCAGCCAGATCACCCCCGCAATCAGTGCGAACCCGCCGGCCACCCATGCCGTCACCAACCAGGGCCGACGGCGAACACGCGCGGCGCGTGCCGCAAACCTGGTCCGCGATGACGACAGCCCCAACGGACGCCTCGTCGTGGTTCGCCGGCCACGCAGGACCCGGCCGGCGCGAGAGCCCAAGCCGCTCATTCCGTCCCCGCGGTAACTGCCGTTGGGTCCAGTCGCTGGGTCAGCAGACGCAAGATCTCGGGGCCGATCATGGTGACGTCCCCCGCGCCGACGGTGACCACGAGATCTCCGGGCACAACAAGCTGCGCGACCAGCGGAGCCACATCCGACCAAGAGGGCACGAAGCGCACGAAGCGCCCGCCTTCATCGGGATTGGGCTGGACCGCGTCGAGGAGTCGGTCAGTGATCAGGGCGCCCGTGACTCCTGGCAGGGGGTCCTCCCGTGCGGCATAGACATCCATCACGATGACCACCTCAGCCGGCGACAGAGCCGCGGCGAGCTCTGCCGCGAAGTCGCGGGTCCGCGAATACAGGTGCGGCTGGAACACCACGACCAGTCGCCCGGGCGCGGCGATGCCCGAGGCTGTCTCGACCAGAGCCGTCACCTTGCCTGGGTTGTGGGCGTAGTCATCCACCACCCGCACGCCGGCAACCTCGCCCTTGGGCTCGAACCGGCGCCTGGTTCCGGTGAAACCGGCCAGCCCCTCCAGAACGCGGGCAGGTTCTTGGCCCAGACCCGCGGTGGCGGCCACGAACGCGGCAGTCGCGTTGAGCAGGTTGTGTCGACCCGGCATGCCGATCTCCAGGCGGCCAAGAACCACAGCGTCGAGTCCGGCACCGTCGAGACCGGCGCCCACGAGAACCGCGTGCGCACGCAGGCCGACGCCACCCAGCTCGGTGAGCCGCACGTCAGCATCTGATGCCGTGCCATAGGTGATCACCCGTGTGCCGGCTGCCCTGGCCACCCCGGCCAGCGCCCGTGAACCTTGGTCATCAGCACAGGTCACCAGCAAACCCCGCGGATGCACTGTCGCGGCGAAGCTGGCATAGGCGGTCTGGACGGCCTCGAAGGTTCCGTAGAAATCGAGGTGGTCAGGCTGCACGTTGGTCACGATCGCCACGTCGGGTCGATAGACCAGGAACGATCCATCGCTCTCGTCGGCTTCGACCACAAAGATGTCACCCGTGCCGCGATGGGCGTTGGTGCCGTGTTTGGCCAGCTCGCCACCGATCGCGAACGACGGATCGAGTCCGCAGTACTGCAAGGCAACCGTCAGCATCGACGTGGTGGTGGTCTTGCCGTTGGCACCGGCCACCGCGACCTTGCGACTCCCCCGCATCACCGATGCCAGGGCCTGTGACCGATGCATCACCCGGAGCCCGCGCGATCGAGCCTCTCGCAGCTCCACGTTGCCCTCGCGGATGGCGGAGGAGATGACAACCGTATCTGCGCCGGCGACATGGCTGGCGTCGTGACCGACATGGACCACAGCCCCCTCCGCTGAGAGCGCCGAAAGAACGAGCGACTCCTTGGCATCGGACCCGCTGACCGCTATGCCTTGGGCCAACATCACGCGCGCCACGCCGGACATCCCCGCGCCACCGATGGCGATGAAGTGGACGGAGCCCAGGCTGCTGGCGGACGGAACCTCGGTGGTGAAGTCGAAACGCTCGTTGGAGCCGTTGGCCAAGGTCATCGGGCACCACGCGAACTCGCAGCAACCACAACCAGATCGGCCAGTCGCTCGTCCGACTCACGCTCTCCGACGCTGAATGCAGCGGCTGCCATCGTTCGCATCCGCGACTGATCAGTGATCAAGCGCACCAGCATCTCGTCGATCCACTCAGGGGTCAGGGATGAGTCGTCAACCAGGACGCCGCCACCGGCCGCGACAACGTCTGCGGCATTCAGTCTCTGTTCGCCGTTGCCGATCGGCAGCGGCACATAGACCGCCGGAAGTCCCACCGCCGTCAGCTCGCAGACTGTGTTGGCGCCGGCTCTGGCAACGACGAGGTCGGCCGCGGCATAAGCCAGGTCCATCCGATCGACATAGGCGACAACGACATACGGCAGACCAGGAGTCCCAGCCATCATCGGGGCCGGCAGGAACTCCTTGCCCAGTCCACTGACGTGCAACACCTGTATGCCGTGTGAGCGCAGCTCGTCGACCCGTGACGCGAAGGCGGAGTTCAGTCTCTCCGCGCCAAGGGAACCCCCGGTGACCAGCAGCGTCGGCCTGTGGTCGCTGAGCCCGAAGTGGGCCAACGCCTCGGCGCGGTGCGAAGCCCTGTCCAGAAGCGCGATCTCGCGACGCAACGGCATGCCGATGAGGGTGGCGTGCGGGAGCGATGTGGAGGCGAATGTCGATGCCACATAAGGAGTCATCCGGGCACCCAGGCGGTTGGCCAGACCGGGCCTGGCGTTCTGCTCGTGAACCACGATGGGGATCTTGCGTCTGCGCGCGGCCAGATAGGCCGGTGTCGAGACATATCCGCCGAACCCGACAACGACATCAGGTCTGGTTTCGTCGATAGCCGCACCGGCGGCGTCGACGGCAGCCTTGAGTGCACCGGGCAGACGGACAAGTGCGCCCCCGGGCCGACGCGGGAAGGCCACCTTGGGAATGATCCGGAGGTCGTATCCGCGGGCCGGCACCAGTCGTTGCTCAAGCCCCATTTGGGTGCCCAGGGCCGTGATGCGCACGTCCGGGTCGCGACGCCGCAGGCAGTCAGCGAGGGCCAACAGGGGCGACACGTGCCCGGCTGAACCGCCTCCCGCCAGGAGTACCGAGGTCAGGCCTGACACAAGGGTCATGACTTGCCGCCGCGGCGCATCGGAATGACGGCGAGCGAGCGGCGCACCACGCCTGGACGGGCGGCAAGCGCTTCGCGACACCCTGGTTCATTGCGGGCGAAGGACAGCAGTATCCCCAAGCCGAAGAGTGTTGTCACCAATGCGGATCCGCCACTGGAGACCAGCGGCAGCGGAACACCGATCACGGGCAGAAGACCGATCACCGCGCCGATGTTGATCATCGCCTGCGCCAGGATCCAGACCATGATCCCCGCGGTGGCGACACGGACGAAGAAGTCGCCGCTGCGCAGGACAAGTCGGTAGCACGCAAAAGCCAGCAGCCCGAAGAGGCCGATGATCACCAAGGTGCCCGGAAGGCCCAGCTCTTCGCCGATGATGGCGAAGATGAAGTCGTTGTGTGCTGCTGGGAGCCACTGCCATTTCTCACGACTGGCCCCCAGCCCGACGCCCCACCAGCCGCCATCAGCGAGGGCGTACTGGCCGTGAATCGTCTGCCAGCACGAGCCGTGCGGGTCGGCGCAGCCGCCACCAATCCAGTCCTTGATCCGGCCCATGCGGTTGGCGCTCGTGACGACCATGATTGCGGCCAGCGATGCGAAGGCGGCGCCGGCGACAAGGAACATCCGGACCGGGACGCCGGCAGCAAAGAGCAGCCCGCCCAGGATCGCCAGGAGCACCAGGCCGGTGCCGAGGTCCCTACCGCCGAGGACGAGAAGCAGCAGGAGGGCTCCGGCCGGAAACACGAGTGGGACCGCCGCATGCATGAACTCGCCGAGCTTGCGACGCTTCTTGGTCAGGACCGTGGCACCGAACAGAACCAGCGCGACCTTGGCGAACTCGGAAGGCTGCACCTGCTGACCCGCGATCTGGATCCAGTTGCGGTTGCCGTTGACCGAGACGCCAAGCCCGGGCACGAAGACCAACGCCTGCATGAAGATGGCCACAGCCATCATTGGCACCGAGATCCGCTTCCAGGTGATCAACCGGACACGGGTCGCCACGAAGGCCAGGATGACTCCGATGACGGCGGACTGCAGCTGGCTGAAGAACACGGTGTAGGAGGAGTTCGTGTCCTTGTAGGACGTCACGCTGGAAGCGGACAGCACCATCACCAGCCCGATGACGACCAGCATCGCGGTGGCGCTCAGCAACAGGAAGTAGGTCGTCACCGGGGACTCGAACCGCTCCGACCAAGGCATCGGCCGATGCCCTCCTGAGGACCCGGCCGGCGCAGCCTTCGACCCTGAGGGCCGACCTGGTGAGGCGGCCCGATGCGTCGTGCTCACGATGCCGAAGGCCCGTCAGGCCGGCTCGCGTAGCGGTGCACCGCCTGGGCGAAGGCGTCGCCACGGGCGCCGTAGCTGGCGAACATGTCGAAGGATGCAGCGGCAGGCGCCAGCAGGACCACGTCGCCGGGCTGAGCGAGCTCGCCGGCACGAGCGACCACGAGATCCATAGCTCCAGTGTCCGTGGTGGGCACGTCGACGACGGGGACATCTGGTGCGTGTCGTGCGAGCGCCTCGGCGATCAGCTCACGTTCGGCGCCGATCAGGACGACGCCTCGCAGTCGACCGGCGACCGACTGGACCAGCGAGTCGACATCCGCGCCTTTGAGCAGGCCGCCAGCGATCCAGACCACGTGGTCGAACGCCGCCAGCGAGGCCCCGGCAGCGTGAGGGTTGGTCGCTTTGGAGTCGTCGATGAAGCGCACCCCGTCGACCGTTGCGACGTCGGCGATCCGGTGCGGGTCGGGAACGAATGCTCGCAGGCCATCACGCACCGCCAGCGGACCCACGCCGTATGCCCGCGCCAGTGCCGCGGCAGCCAGCGCGTTGGCCACGTAGTGGGGTGCCACCGATGGGGCGTCTCCCTGCAGGTCTGCAACGGTCGCCAGCTCCACCGCAGAGGTTCTGCGTTGCTCCACGAACGCGCGGTCAGCCAACACGCCGTCGACCAGCCCGACCATGGATAGGGCCGGGATGCCCAGAGTGAAGCCAACGGCGCGACAGCCGTCGAGGACCTCGGCCTCCCTGACCATCTCTTCGGTTGCTGGGTCCTCGACGTTGTAAACGCAGGCGATCTGGGTGCCGTGGTAGATCTTGGCCTTGGCCAGGCGGTACTGCTCGAAGGACCCATGCCAGTCGAGATGGTCGGGCGCGAGGTTCAGACATACCGACGCCAACGGCGTCACCGACCTCTGCCAGTGCAGCTGGAAGCTGGACAGCTCGACGGCCAGGACGTCATAGGGCTCGGGGTGCAGGACCGCCTCGAGCAGAGGCGTGCCCACGTTGCCCGCGCTCGTGGCCCGCAGCCCTGAGGCCCGCAGGATGGACGCGAGCATGTTGACGGTCGTCGTCTTGCCGTTGGTGCCGGTGATGGTGATCCAGGGCGCCGCGCCGGACTGCGCGCGCATGCGCCACGCGAGCTCGATCTCGCCCCAGACCGGTATGCCGCGCGATGCCGCCGCGAGCAGCATGGGGTGGTCGGGACGGAAACCTGGTGAGGTGATGACGAGCTCGGTGTCCTGGGGTAGCTCGAGGAGGTGTTCGGGGCCAAGGCGGACGTCGACGTCCAGGATCTCGAGGATCCGGGCACGTTCACTGATGAGCGGCGTGGCGTCGGCACTGACCGCGGTGACGATGGCACCGCGTTCGGAGAGCGCGTCCGCCGCTGCGAACCCGCTGATGCCAAGCCCTGCGACCAGAATGCGCAGCCCTGACCAGTCGGCATCGCGATGGGTCAGGTCTCGAAGCCCCTGGCGGGGCTCGTAGCTCGGGTCCTCGGTACTCACGCTGCCCCGACAACCCACTCTGCGTAGAAGACGCCAATCCCGAGGGCGGCAAAGAGGCCAGCGACGATCCAGAACCGAATGACAATGGTGACCTCGTTCCAACCCGCAAGCTCGAAGTGGTGCTGGAGCGGGGCCATTCGGAATACGCGTTTGCCAGTCATCTTGAAGAAGCCGACCTGGATGATCACCGAGAGCGTGATGATGACGAAGAGCCCACCGAGAATCACCACCAGGAACTCGGTGCGGGTGGTGATCGCCAGACCCGCCATGGCACCGCCCAGGGCCAACGACCCCGTGTCACCCATGAAGATCTGGGCCGGAGATGCGTTCCACCACAGGAATCCGAAGCAGGCGCCCATGAGAGCCGCGGCCACCACGGCCAGGTCTCGGGGATCACGGACCTCGTAGCACTTGAGGCCCGGGTTGAACTGGCAGCTCTGGTTGGACTGCCAGATGGCGATCAGGACGTAGGCCCCGAACACCATCACGCTGGCGCCGGTTGCCAGGCCGTCCAGGCCGTCGGTGAGGTTCACGCCGTTGCTGGTGCCGGCAACGATCAGGTTGGCCCACAGCACGAAGAGAAGCAGACCGAGCAATGTCCCGGCGAAGGCGAAGTTCACATTCGTGTCACGGACGAACGAGACGAAGGAGACTGCGGGAGTGCGGAACCGCTCGTTCGGGAACTGCAGTGCGAGGACGGCGAAGATCACCGCCACCAGCGTCTGTCCGGCGAGCTTTTCCCTGCTGCGCAACCCAAGGCTTCGCTGTCTGGAGATCTTGAGATAGTCGTCCAGGAAGCCCACGAGCCCCAGCCCTGCCATCAGGAAGAGCACCAGAACCCCGCTGACCGTCAGGGGTGTCAGCGTGAACAGGTGGGCTGCGCTGTAGGCCAGGAGTGCGGACCCCATGATGACGGCACCACCCATCGTGGGGGTGCCACGTTTGGTGTGGTGCGAGGTCGGTCCGTCGTCGCGGATGAACTGCCCATAACGTCGGCGGACGAGGAACTTCATGAACAGCGGGGTGCCGAGAAGGGACAGCACGAGCGCGATGGCCGCGGCCAGGAGCACTGCCTTCACGACGAACCCTCCGACCCGCTGTTGTCCATGAGTCCGTCGTCGACCAGACGATCTCCGAGCAACCGTAGCCCCGCGTCATGGCTGGACTTGACCAACACGACGTCGCCGGGCCTCAGCTCGTGCCGAAGCAGCTCAAAGGCAGCGTCGACATCGCGGACCCAGGTCGACCCCTCGCCCACGGCTCCGTTGATCTGGGCCGCCTCGAGCTGGGCCGCATCGTGGATCGGCTGGGTCCTCTCGCCGACGGCAACCACTCGCGACACGTTCAGACGTATGGCGAGTCGACCGAGGTCCTCGTGTTCGGCGGTGGATCCGTCCCCCAGCTCGCGCATCTCGCCCAGAACTGCCCAGGTCCGACGACCCTTGCCCATGATCGCCAGGGTCTTGAGCGCGGCGCGCATCGACTCAGGGTTCGCGTTGTAGGCGTCGTTGACGATCGTGACCCCGTCGGCCCGCTCGTGGACCTCCATCCGCCACCGGCTCAGCGGGCGCGCTCCGCCGAGCGCCGTGGCGACGTCCTGGGGCGTCATACCGACGGCAAGTGCAACTGCCGCGACCGCCAAGGCGTTGCCGACGTGGTGCTCTCCGTAGAGGCCGAGGGCAACGGGAGCCGACCCCTGATCCGTGACGAGAGTGAAAGACGCCCTGCCCTTTGGGTCGAGCGAGATGTCGACGGCACGAACCGTTGCCAGCGTTGACTCGCCGACGGGTATGACGTGTGCACGGGTCTGGCCTGCCATCGCCGACACGATCGGGTCGTCCGCGTTGAGGACGGCGAATCCTGTTGCGGGCAAAGCCTGCACGAGCTCTGCCTTGGCCGTGCCGATGGCCTCCTGTGAACCGAACTCACCCACGTGTGCGGTGCCGACGTTGAGGACGACGCCGATCTGGGGCGGCGCCATACGGGTGAGGTAGGCGAGGTGGCCTATCGCTCTGGCACCCATCTCGAGCACGAGGAAGGCCGTGGTCGCAGTAATCCGGCAGACGGTGAGTGGCACGCCCACCTCGGAGTTCAGGGAACCGACGTTGGCTACCGTCTCGCCGTGCCGTTGCAGAACGGACAGCAGCAGATCCTTGGTGCTGGTCTTGCCCGACGATCCCGTGATGGCGATGACGACGACGTGGGCGTTGTGCTCGATCAGGGCACTGGCCAGCGCGACGAAGGCCGCCTGGACGTCCGCGACCACCACGCACGGCAGGTCATCGACCGGCCGCGAGGTGAGGGCGGCGACAGCGCCCCGGGCGCGGGCCCCTGCCACAAACTGATGGCCGTCCAGTGCCTCGCCGACGCGCGCGACATAGAGGCTGCCCACGGAGGCCTCCCGGGAGTCGGTGACCACCGGCCCATCCACCAGTGGATCCGCGCCTGAACCGCCGAGGGCGTCATGGATCTCGCCGCCGGTGATCCGGGCGATCTCACTGAGCCGTAGTGGAATCACGAGGCGTCACCACGATTGGCGTCAGCGGCGGCACGCTCGATCAGCGCTGCCCTCAACTCTGCTCTGTCGTCGAACGGGTGGACCACGCCGGCAATTTCCTGACCACTCTCGTGCCCCTTGCCCAGAACGACAACGGTGTCCCCCGGGCCGGACTCGACGACGGCAGCCCGGATCGCTGCGCCACGGTCGCCGATCTCGATGATCCGCCCAGGTGAGCGGCCAACGGTCCGATCCTGCGCGACGGCTCCGCGCAGCACTGCGGCGCGAATGTCGACCGGTGCCTCCGAACGAGGGTTGTCATCGGTGACAATGACGCGGTCGGCATAGGCCGCTGCGGCTGCACCCATGGCCTCCCGCTTGCCGGCGTCTCTGTCTCCCCCGGCACCAAGAACGACGATCAATGACCCAGAAGTGTTGTGGCGCAAGGCTTTCAGTGCTGCTGCCACCGCGTCAGGGGTGTGCGCGAAGTCGACGACGGCCAGCGGCATCCGGTCCTGGGCAAGGGGCTCCGCGGACTCGACACGCTGGTTGTCGTCCACGAGCACCCGCTCCATCCGGCCGGGCACGTGCGGATCTGCGGCCAGAGCCTGCACAATCTCGTCGCCGGCGTAACCAGCGGCCAACAACACCAGCGCAGCCACCGCCGTGTTCAGCTGGTTGAAGTCCCCCGGCAGGGCTGACCGCAGCGACAGCCGCTGCTCCTGCCCGATCAGCTCGAAGGCGGCGCCGTCCACTCCCGAGGACTGGACCTGCCAGTCGGCCGCCACGTCGGGACGCGACGAGACAGACACGACAGGCACCTCGGACTCGCGGACGAGGCGCTGACCCCATTCGTCATCCACACACACGACACCGCGGACGGCCCGGTCGGGCGTGAACAACGACGCCTTGGAGAGGTAGTAGCTCTCCATCGACCCGTGGAAGTCGAGGTGGTCCTGGGACAGGTTGGTGAAGGCAACGACGTCAAAACGAACGCCATCGACCCGGTGCAGGCTCAAGGCGTGGCTGCTCACCTCCATGGTGCACGTGTCCACACCCCGCTCACGCATCACGGCGAACAAGGCATGCAGGTCCGCCGACTCGGGGGTGGTCCGGACGCTCTTGACCCGTTCCTCGCCGATGCGGGTCTCGACCGTTCCGATCAGGCCGGTCACTCGCCCGAGCGCGCGGAGTGCCGAGTCGAGCACATAGGCGGTCGTCGTCTTGCCGTTGGTGCCGGTGATCCCCAGCATGGTCAGGCCCTCGCTGGCCCGGTCGTAGATCATCGCGGCCACGCCTCCGAGGGAAGCCCGGGGATCCGGAACGACCAGCACGGGAACCGGGATCTCCTTCAGCGCGAGCAGTGCCGCCCCCCTGGGGTCGGTCAGGATGGCTATCGCACCGAGCCCGACGGCCGCCACCCCGAAGTCGGCACCGTGCACGTGGGCTCCGGGAAGGGCGGCATACAGGTCTCCGGGGCGGATGGCGCGCGAGTCCAGGGTCACCCCCGTCACGACGACTCGCGGATCGACGACGGTCCCGGCCGTCGCTGGCACCCCCGCACACTCAGCCACGGACTTCAGACTGACCTTGTGCGGGTTTCTGGGACGAGGAGCCGCGTTCACCACCGGATGGAGGTTACCGCGAGCCGGTCTTGGCCCGGTGACCCGAGTCGACCTTCAGCGCGGCCTCAGCCTTGTCCGAGGACGCCGGCGCATCGTCGACCTTGAGCTTCATGACCGGCCGCGGGGTACCCGTGGGAGGGATCTTGAACTCCTGCAACGCGTAGGTCATGACGTCCTTGAACACCGGGCCGGCCGTTGATCCACCGAAGTAGCCCCGGATCGGGTTCTGCAGGATCACGGCGACGACAAACTCCGGCTTGTCGGCAGGGGCGAAGCCGATGAAGGACGCGGTCTTGCCCGAGTAGCGACCGTTGGCGCCGATGCGATCGGCCGTGCCGGTCTTGCCCGCGACGCGGTATCCCGGGATCTCGGCCATCGCGGCGGTGCCCCCGTCTCCCACGACGAACTCGAGCATCTGGCTCAGCGTCTCGGCCACCGGATTGGTGATGACCCGCACCGCCTTGGTGGGCTGCGCCGCGGCGAACGTGCCATCGGCCCTCTCCGTGCTCGCCACGAGAGTCGGTGGCACCCGAAGCCCCCCGTTGGCGATGGTCTGAAAGACCCCGGCCGCCTGGATGGCGTTGACCGCGAGGCCCTGGCCGTACATCACCGTGTAGCGCTGGGAGCCGCTCCAGTCCTTGGACTTCGCGAAGATGCCGGCGGTCTCGCCCGGGAAACCGACGCCGGACATCTGACCGACGCCGAAGCGGCGGAAGTACTTCTCCAAGGTGGCCGGTGGAACCTTCTCGCCGACCATCATGGTGCCGATGTTGCTCGACTGGGCGATGACGCCGGCGAACGTCAGCTTCTCGACGGCGTGGTCGTGGGAGTCCCGGAACGACTGGCCCGCGCGGGAGAGCCGGTTGGGGACCGTCACTGGAGTCGCTGGCGTCGCGACGCCCTCCTGGAGAGCTGCCCCCGCCGGCAAGAACGTGGGGAGGACCCCGGCTCGAACGCTTCTCCGAAGGCTTTGTTGTTGAGGTTGCCGCTGGCCGCGGAGATGTTGGTCGGGTCGAACGTCGGGTAGGTCGCGACTGCTGTCAGCGCACCGGTCTTGACGTTCATGACCACGACGGTGCCTGACAGTGCGAGGGTCTCGTCGACCTTGAGGGCTATGGCGTTCTGGGCGAACCACTGCAGGTCGTTGTCGATCGTCAGCCGAACATCACGGCCGGGCACCGCCGGCGTGGTCTGCTGCTCCCCGGTGGGGATGATGCGGCCGCCCTGTGACTGCTCGTAGGTCGACTTGCCCGGCTGACCGTTCAGCGTGGTGTTCAACAACAGCTCGAGCCCGCCGCCGCCTGATCCATCGCCACCAGTCCAGCCCACGAGAGAGGCCACCGTCGAGGCGCTCGGGTAGGAACGCGTCGATGTCTGCTCGCTATAGATGCCGGGAATTCCCAGGGCCTGGATCTTGCGCCAGTTCAGCGGGGTGATGCCCTTGGCGACATAGACGAACTGGCGGGTACCGGTCAGCGTCGTGGTCAGCTCGGCCTCGGACATGCCCAGGATTGGTGCCAGATCGGCTGCCGCCCCCAGCACGCCAACGACATGACGGACCCCGTTGAGCTTCTTGATGTATTCCGGCACTGCCGTCTGATCCGCGGTGACATTTCTGCGATCGATGCTCGTGGCCAGGGCGACGCCATTGACGTCCGTGATGTCGCCACGCATCGCCGGCACGGCGCCAATATACAAACGGCTCTTGAGCGCGGCACTGGCGACGGGCGAGGCGTCCAGCGCCTGCAACCGCAGCAGCTGAGCGCTGAAGAGACTGAAGACGACCAGCGCGGCGACCCGGTCGAGCCGGGCGCGCCGGCCGGGCCGGCCGGGCCGGCCGGGCCGGTGGACCGGAACGATGCGGAGAACCGCGACTGGCGCTCTTGGCCGCTGGCGATCTGCGTGACGAGGCGCCGCGCGGCACGGAGGTCGACGGGCGTCGGGTTGGGCGAGCCGGTTCCTTGGCCGAGGGGCGACGCACCGCCGCAGCCTGACGGTCAGCGCCTGCAGGTCGCCCGGTGCGAGCGGTCGCCCGCCCCGACGCACCGGACGCGGACGCGCGGGTGGGACCGCCATCCCCGAGCCCCCGGCCGCGCGTCTGAGTCACGTGCTCACCTCGGTCCGGGCTTCGGCGGCGTGTTGGAGGCGGGCTTGGCGGGCTTGGCTTGTGCCTGCGCGGATGCCGGCGCCGACGTCTGGCTCGGGATCACGGCAAAGCCGGGGGGCGCCTCGGCTGGTTTGGCCACGCCGATGACCTTGCCATCGGAGAGCCGCAGGAACGCCACGGACTGCGCTGGCACCATACCCATCCTTGCCGCACTGGCTGCGAGGTTGGCCGGCGACTCGGATCTCTGCAACGACTGGGTAAGAGCGTCCTGCGCATCGGTGAGTTGAGCGGAGGTGGCGCGCAGGTCGTGCAAGGTGAAGGAGCCCTGTGCCAGAGCCGTGTTGAGCAGCAGCAGCCCGATCAGTCCGGCAGCGAGCAAGGTCGCGCAGATGATGCTGAATGCGGCGCGGCCGTGCTGGGGGGGCGCCCCGGTGACCACGCGAAGTCTGGTCGAGGTAGTGGTCGTGGTCGGACGGTTCAGGGGCCGCGCGCCGGCTCGTGCTGCGGACGTCATCTGGCTCATGTGCGGCCTCCCTTCGAGGCTCGTACTCGCTCGGCTGCCCGCAGCCGGGCCGATGCCGCACGAGGGTTGGCGCTGATCTCTTCCGTACTGGGCTCCTCGGCTCCGCGGGTGAGCAGGCGAAGGTATGCCGCGTGCTCGGGGAGCTCGACCGGCAGACCGACCGGGGTGCTGCTGCGTGAGCCGGCGGTCAGCACCCGCTTGCTGAGTCGGTCTTCGAGGGAGTGGTAGCTCAGCACCGCGATGCGACCGCCGACGGCAAGCGTGTCGACGGCTGCCGGCAAGACGGCCTCGAGGGCCTGGAGCTCGGCGTTGACCTCTATCCGCAACGCCTGGAAGGTGCGCTTGCCCGGGTGCCCACCGCTCTTCTGGGATGCGGCCGGGATCACCGAACGAAGCAGCTCGACCAGCCGTGCAGAGCTGGTGAACGGCTCACGACCACGCTCCCGGACAACGGCAGTGGCCACTCGCTTGGCGAAGCGCTCCTCACCGTAGTCATGCAGGATCCGCACGAGATCGGTCAGGCTGTAGGTATTGAGCACGTCGGCGGCCGTCATGCCACTCGACTGGTCCATCCGCATGTCCAGCGGCGCGTCGTGCCGGTAGGCGAAGCCACGCTCCTGCTCGTCCAGCTGCAGCGATGACACACCGAGATCGAGCAGGACAGCCGACACCGACGACAACCCCTGCTCGGTCAGGATCTGGGGCAGCTCGTCATACACGGCGTGGATCGGGGTGAACCTGTCACCGAAACGGGCAAGCCGCTCGCCTGCCAGCGTGAGAGCCTCGCGGTCGCGATCGATGCCCAGGACCCGCGCGTTCAGGCAGTGTTCCAGAACAGACTCGCTGTGACCGCCCATCCCTAGTGTGGCGTCCACCATGACGGAGCCTGGCTGCTCGAGGGCAGGCGCCAACAGCTCCAGAATGCGGTCGCGCAGGACGGGCACGTGCCGGTCCTGCGCTGTCCCGCGAGCGTTCATCGTGCATCTTTCCCTTGACTGGTAACGGTATTGCGAGGTCCTGGTGCCATGTACTGCAGACCCTGTGGTCAGGTCCCCAACCGCTTCTAGGGGTGCTGCCCGATCTCGGGGAAGTGAGCTCGGGAAGCGAAGCGGGTGGAGACCTGGCCCCAGGGGCCCTGTCGACTGCCGGCGGTGCGATCACAGGATTCCGGGGAACACCTCCTGCGCCTGGTCCGAGTAGGCCTGCTCGGTGCTCTCGAGATAGGTGTTCCACGCGGCGGTGTCCCACAGCTCGACGCGCTTTCCGACGCCGATCACCGTGCATTCACGACTGAGTCCGGCGTACTCGCGCAGCACCGCCGGCACGACCACCCGGCCCTGCTTGTCAGGGATCTCATCCGAGGCGCCGGAGAGCAACCCGCGTTGGAAGTCGCGAACGTCCTTGTTCGTGATCGGCGCGCTGAGCGCCGCCCCTGCGAACTCGTTGAAGTCGTCGGTCGAGAAGATGTAGAGGCACCGCTCCTGCCCACGGGTGATGACCAGTCCGCCGGCGAGGGCGCCACGGAACTTGGCGGGCAGGATGAGACGACCCTTGTCGTCAAGTCGGGGAGTGTGCGTGCCGACGAACACCGTGCGCCTCCCTCCCGCTGGACAAGCATTTGTGGGCAATTCAGGTCGTGGACAGCAAGCGCTCTCCGCTGCCCATCACGGTACTCCACTTCCCTCCACTTATTGGTGAAAACGCGGAAAACTGCGATTCGTCAGGGCATGTTTGCACTGGTCACCGCCCTGAACTGGTGGTGGAGGGGAAATCTCAGCGAGAAGCGACTCCTCGTGCCGGTGCGGTGAGCAGCGAAGTGCGGCAGGATGAAGGGACCAACCTGGGAGGCATTTTGAGCGCGATAGGCGCCGCACGCGACGGTTTCGTGCAAGAGCAGGGCATGCAGTCATCTTCCGGAGCCGACCAGTCCGGCCTCGAGCTCGTCACCGAGGTCGCCGCCAGGATGCACCAGGCCATGGCAACCGTCATCGTGGGCAAGCCAGACGTCATCAACACCGCAATCACCGTGCTCCTGGCCGAAGGGCACCTGCTCATCGAGGACGTCCCCGGCGTCGGAAAGACCATGCTGGCCAAGGCCCTGGCCAAGTCCATCGACTGCTCGGTCCGCCGGGTGCAGTTCACGCCCGACCTTCTGCCCAGCGACATCACCGGGGTCAGCGTCTTCAACCAGGACCTACGCGACTTCGAGTTCCGGCCGGGCGCCATCTTTGCCAACGTCGTCGTCGGTGACGAGATCAACCGCGCCTCCCCCAAGACCCAGTCGGCGATGTTGGAGTGCATGGAGGAGGGGCAGGTCACTGTCGACGGCCAGACCTATGAGCTGCACAAGCCGTTCATCGTGATGGCGACACAGAACCCGATCGAGATGGAAGGCACCTACCCCCTGCCCGAGGCGCAGCGCGACCGGTTCATGGCACGCATCTCGATGGGCTACCCGTCCCCGGCCGCAGAGGTCGCGATGCTGGACAGCCACGGCGGCGCGTTCCCACTCGAGGCGATGGCACCCGTGACCGACGGTGACACCGTCGCGAAGCTCATCGAAACGGTGCGGACGCTGCACACGAGTGCGGCCATCAAGCAGTACGTCGTCGACCTCACCACCGCGACCCGCTCGACCCCCGCCCTGCGCCTTGGTGCATCCCCGCGCGCCAGCCTTCACCTCCTGCGAGCAGCGCGCGCATACGCAGCCCTGGCCGGACGCGATCATGTCCTGCCAGATGACGTACAGGCCCTGGTCGAGCCCATCCTGGCCCATCGGATGATCCCGGCCGGCGAGACCCAGATGGCCCACCGCACCAACAGCGAGGTTCTGCATGAGCTCGTGCGGCGGGTGCCCGTTCCTGCTTCGGCACGCTGAACGGCAGACGGAACGAGCGGCAGACAGGGAACGGACCACATCACTTGGCCCGCCTCCGAGACGTACTCACCACCCGCGGCCGTGCCTTCGTGGCAGCCGGCCTGACCTTGCTGCTGGGTGGCTTCCTGCTCGGGTTCTCAGACATCACGCGCGTCGGCGCACTCCTGGCCGCGTTGCCGCTCCTGGCCGCCTTGGCCACCAGACGCACCAGCAGCACCGTCGAGGTCTCCCGCAGGGTTCAACCCGCCCGACTCGTGGTCGACCAGCCAGCCAACGTCCAGGTGGTGTTCGAGAACACTTCTGGGCGACGCAGCCAGCTTCAACTGGCTGAGGAACGTCTGGACCACGTGCTGGGCGACCGACCTCGCTTCGTCCTGCCTCCGATGGAACCCGGCGATATTCGCGAGGTGGACTATCAGATCCGCTCCCACGTCCGCGGACGTCACCGGCTCGGGCCCCTGACGTTGCGCATGCGGGATCCGTTCGGGCTGGCCACCATCGCGGCAACGACGCCAGGCGCCACAGACATTCTGGTCCTGCCCCGCGTCGAGGTTCTTGGCCGCGGGCGACCCCGATCAGAGGGCATCGGAGCCGAAGGCACCATCCCCCACATGGTCGCGCTGCACGGAGAGGACGACGTGGCCGTCCGCAGCTATCACGAAGGGGATGACCTACGCAGGATCCACTGGCCGGCTACAGCCCATCGGTCGATGCTGATGGTGCGACAGGAGGACCTCCCGGCCAGGCGACGGGCCGTCGTCGTGCTGGACTCGCGTGCGGACGGGCACCAGGGTTCGGGCGCACTGAGCTCCTTCGAATGGGCGGTGAGCGCTGCGGCCTCCATCGCGACGCACCTGTTCGGACATCATTACGCCCTCCACCTGGTCAGCAACGAGACCACTGCTGGGGGTGAGGCGACCCAGGTCCTTGAGATCGACAAGGCGATGGCCTCGCTCGCCGTGGCCCAGCTCGGTCCGGTCCAACGGTTCGAAGACGTGCTCCACTGGGCACATCCGCTCACCTCGGCCGGCGGTCTGGTGATCGCCATCGTGACCGATCACGACGAAGCCACGCTGCGGCAGATTGCGGCCCTGCGTCAGCCGGGCGGCGTCGGCCTGTTGTTTCTGCTCGACTCCAGGAGCTTTGCCGGCGGGCGTGCCAGTCCACCCGCCAACCAGACGCTGGAGCTCGCCGCTCTGGTGGAGGCCGCCGGCTGGAGCACCTGCATCGTGCGCTCGGGCATGACCGTGGACGCGGCATGGGACGCCGCGTCCACAAACAGCGCGGTCTCACTCGGAGCCGGACGATGAAGGGCCGGGCAAGTCGTGGGGTCGACGCGACGCTGGCCGCGATCGCCACCCTGACTGCGGCCTGGCCGGTCTCCACCCTCCTGGTCGCGCCGACCTGGGTGAGCCGAACGCTGTTGCTGCTCGTGGTCGTGATTCTCAGCGGGGTAGGTGCGCGGGCGCTGGTCCTTCGCGGCTGGCAGGTCCTCACCGTGCAGCTGGTCTGTGTTGTCCTGGCCGCGAGCGCGGTCTACGGCCAGGGCCATCTCTGGCACGGCCTTCCGACCTTTGAGACGTGGGGGGTGGCGGACAAGCTCATCCGCGAAGCCATCAAGACCGCGCAGACGTATGCCGCGCCGGCGCCCACCACCCCCGGGCTGATCTTCATCGTGAGCTGCGCTCTCGCCCTGGTCGCCGTGGCCGTTGACTACCTCGCTGTGACACGTCGATCCCCCTCCCTGGCCGGGCTGCCGCTCCTGTCAGCCTTCCTGTCATCCGCGGCCAACACCGGTGCCTCACTGCCTGTGTACTTCTTCCTGGCCGCCGCCCTCATGTGGCTCATCCTTGTCGCCAGGCAGGGAAGCTCCATCCTGCGCCGATGGGGCACCACCGTGACGGTTGCCCGCACGCCGGTCAGGGGGACGATCGACTCCGAGGGGCTGTACCGCTACTCCGCAATGGCGCGGACACTGGGCGCTGCCGCTCTGGTGGCCGCGATCGTCACGCCGGTCCTGCTCCCCCAGCTTCCCCCGAAGTTCTTCCTCTCAGGTCTTGGCCGCAGCTCGTCAGCCAACGGCACCGGAAGCGGCGCAGGGGGCTTCTCGCTGAACATCGACCTGGCCGTGGACCTCAACGAACAAAGCACGGCTCCGGTCCTCCAGTACACGACAGCCGACACCTCGCCACCGCCGCTACGAGTCGCGGTCACATCTTTCTACCGATCCCAGCCAGGAATATGGCGACCCTTCGGTGGGCCCACGCCGGCTCTGTCGACGGACCCGGACATCCCTGAGCCCGTCGGCCTCTCCAGCGATGTGCCCAAGCGACGTTTCACCATGGCTTTCGCTCGCAAC
>JABBOX010000202.1 GCA_012927555.1 Phycicoccus sp. | reverse complement strand
TCGAGGACCGTCAGGGTGTTTCGGACCACCTGGTCCACGTTGGTATTGCCGCCGACGCAGGTCACCGCACGCAGATCCGCCTGCGGATGCAGAGCCGCCAACAGCAGCGCACACGCGTCGTCGACACCGGTGTCGACGTCGAGAATCATCGGCACCGGGACGGGTTTCTGCAGGTGGAAGGGGGTCATGCCTGCACCAGGGTGACGGGCATCGACGAGTCCGCGGGGAGGTCGAGCGCTGACGCGCTGCGACCCTTGGACACCATCTGAGCGCCCAGTGCTGCGACCATCGCCCCATTATCGGTGCACAGACCTGGTCGGGGCATCCGAAGCAGGATGCCCGCGGCGTCGCACCGTTGCTGGGCCATGGCTCGCAGCCGCGTGTTGGCCGCCACGCCGCCACCGATGAGCAGGTGATCGACGCCATGCTCCTGGCAGGCCAGGACCGCCTTGCGCGTCAACACGTCGACCACAGCCTCCTGGAAGCTGGCCGCGACGTCCGCCACGGGCACCGGCTCACCCGCACGCTCGCGAGCCTCGACCCAGCGGGCGACGGAAGTCTTGAGGCCAGAGAAGGAGAAGTCGTAACGGTGCCGCGCCATGTCCTTGCCTGAGGTCAGACCGCGCGGGAACGCCACGAAGGCCGAATTGCCCTCTGTGGCAACCCGATCCACGTGTGGCCCGCCAGGAAACGGCAACCCGAGGACCCTTGCCACCTTGTCGAAGGCTTCGCCGGCGGCATCGTCGATGGTGCTCCCGAGCGATCGCACATCATGGGTGACGTCAGGGACGAGCAGGAGGCTGGAGTGCCCGCCGGAGACCAGCAACGCGATGGTCGGCTCGGCCAGCAGACCGTGCTCGACGATATCGACGGCGACGTGGGCGGCGAGGTGGTTGACGCCGTAGAGCGGTTTGCCCAAGGCCACCGCGAGCGACTTGGCCGCAGCCACGCCCACCAGCAGAGCGCCAGCAAGCCCCGGGCCGGCCGTGACGGCGATCGCATCCAGATCATCGAGCCGAACGCCGGCCTCGCGGCACGCTCGCTCGATCGTGGGGACCATGGCCTCTAGGTGGGCGCGACTGGCCACCTCGGGCACCACGCCACCGAAGCGCGCATGCTCTTCGACGCTGCTGGCCACGGCATCGGCGAGCAGGATCTGACCGCGGACGATCCCGACGCCGGTCTCGTCGCAGGATGTCTCGATGCCGAGAACCAGCGGACCGCCGGTCACAGCGTCAACCTCATGATCTGCGCGTCAACGTCAGCCGGTTGGTAGTAGCGCCGTCGCACGGTCGTCATCACAAAACCCGCCTTGGAGTAGAGCCACTGCGCCGCATCGTTGTCCGCCCGGACTTCTAGCATCAGATTTCTTGCGCCACCACGTCGCGCCTCGGCGATCAGCCAGTCCATCAGCGCCGCGCCCAGTCCCCGGGACTGCGCCGCGGAAGCCACGGCGATCGTCATCACGTCAGCGACCTCGCCGCCGTGGTCGACGCCGGCATAGCCAACGACAGCGCCACCGATCTCACTGACGACGTAGGCACGACGCGGGCGACCGGCCAGCTCCGCCCACCACGTCTGCTCCGACCACGCGTCGTCGGCGAACAATTTCAGCTCGAGCAAGGCCAGGACCGGGATGTCGCGCCACGTCATCTCGCGGAGAGCGGTCGACGGCTGGCCTGTTTCAGGCTGGGCTGTTTGAGGCAACGTCATGGAAGCGCCGGCCTGCGTGGCGGTGGGGGCGTCGCATCAGGGCGACGAAGATACATCGGCTCGGGCTCGGGCAACGTCTGACCAGCGGCCAGCATCCGGGCTGCCAGGTCCGCAAGTGCGCCGGCGCTGACATCGAGCGGGCCCATGCGCGGACCGAGCGACTCGGCATACAGGACGGCACCTCGTCCGATGACCGGCAGACCTCGCACCTCGTCGGCGATCATGGCTGCTTTGGCCACCATCGGCTCGCTGCGGCGCCTCACCCCTCGGCCAGAGATCTCGTAGAGGGCCCAGTAGACCTCCTTGCGTCGCGCATCGGTTGCCACGACACAGGATTGGCCCAGAGCACCCGACGCATCCTCCAACCACGCCTGATGGGCCATCGCGTCAAGACTGCACACCCCGAACACGGGAACGCCTCGAGCGAAGGCAAAGGTTCGAGCCGTCACCAAGCCGATGCGGAGACCGGTGTATGGCCCTGGGCCCGTGCCGACGACCACCGCGCTGACGTCGGCCGCCGCACGGCCCGCCTTGGTCAGTACCTCGGCGATCCCTGGCGCGACGTACTCCCCATGACCCCGCGCGTCCACCGTGGTGCACTCGGCAAGCACCCGCTCACCGTCGTGCAGTGCGACGGTAATGGCAGATGTGGCGGTGTCGATCGCGAGCAGCAGCACGGGTTCAGGCTAACGAGACGAGGTCGTCGAGCGCTGCGGCGGTAGCCGGGTCGGTCCATCGCGCACCATGGCCGACAAGGTCCACGGTCCTTGCGTCGTACCCGCGCAGCGTCACCTCGAGGTATCCCTCGCTGAGGTCTTCGGCAACGCCATGACCCCACTCGACTATCGTCACGGCAGATTCAAGGGACGCATCGAGGTCCAGGTCGTCGAGCTCCGCGAGGCCGCCCAGCCGATAGGCATCGACGTGAACGAGATCCGGTCCGCCGGTGATCGACGGGTGCACCCGGGCTATGACGTACGTCGGCGAGGTCACCGGGCCACGAACACCGAGGCCCGCGGCAATGCCTTGGGTCAGCGTCGTCTTGCCGGCGCCCAGATCGCCGGTGAGCAGGAGCAGGTCCCCGGCCTTGAGGAGAGCACCGAGCCTGGCTCCCCAAGCCTGCGTGTCATCGACGGTGCGCAGCATCACCTGACCGGCCGGACGGAATACATCGGCGATCTCAGGCGACATCTGATGAGCTGTCGAGAGCCCGGCGGTCACGAGACATTGTCGTGGCGTTCCTTGGCCTTCTCGACCCGCCGTCTCTTGGCCAGGTCAGTGACCAGTCGACGGACACGCGGTTTGCGGCGCAGGTCGATATGCGCGGCCGCGGCACGTTGCGCGCGCGCGGTCAATGCCAGGAGCTGCTCGCTGACCACCTCGCCGTGCTCCAGCATGATGATGTGGCCGGCGTCGTCGATCAGGACGTGCTCGGCCCCGGGGATGAGCCGCACGATCTCTTCGCTGTGTTGCGGTGGCGTCAGCAGATCCTGGACTCCGTTGATCACCAATGTCTCCACACCGATGAACTTCTCGAGCGCCTCACGCTTGTCGTGCTTGTCGAACGTCTCCATGAACTCGGAGATGACCTCGATCCGCGTCCCGAAGATCATGTCGGCGGTGAGCTGCACGATGCTCAGCGGCACCGGCGAGGCGAACGAGTAGCGATCGACCAGGAACTCCTCGATATCGCGGCCCGCCCTGCGCGCCGCGTTGACCAGACCCTGCCGCCCCGCGAGCTGGCCGACGGCGGCCGGCCCCAACCGGTGCACCGCCCTGCCCAGCATGCTTCCGAGACCCCACGAGACCGCCGATAGACCCCCTGGACTGGTGGCCACGAACGCCACTCCCAGGACCCGCTCCCTGATGAGCTCGGGCTCGTGAAGGGCGAGAGCCATCAACGTCATCCCGCCCATGGAGTGACCGACCAGGACCAACGGGCCCTTGGGCACGACCTGGCTGATGACAGCACCCAGGTCTCGCCCGAGCTGGTCGACGTCGTAGGACTCCTTGGACCCGGCCCCTGACTTCCCGTGACCCCGATGGTCCCAGAGCACCACGCGATATCCCGCGGCCTTGAGCGCACGTCGCTGGAACACCCAGCTGCGCAAGCTCAAGGTGTAGCCGTGACAGAACACCACCGTCGGCACAGGCACGCCGGTGGGCGCCGCCACGGGTCGGCCCTCAGGTTCGTCGATCTCAACATGCAGCTCGACGCCGTCGGAGGCAATAACGACGACTTCGGAACTTGCCTGTTCTTCGTATGTATCAAGGGAGTCCAACGCCCTGGCCGTCTGACGGGCACGGACCAGTCGATCGGCAACAACACTCACCGCGGCCGTGGCGGCCGCTGCGGAAAGTCCAACGCCGAGTCCGGTGAGTGTCCTGCGGCGAGTCCGCATCATTGTTTGCCGCCGACGTGGATCCGGGGCACGCGGGCACCGATGCGCGTGACGATCTCGTACGAGATCGTCCCCGTCGCCTGCGCCCAGTCCTGCGCCGTCGGCTCCCCTGACTCTCCGGGGCCGAACAGGGTCACCACGTCCCCCGCCTGAGCCTCGCTCTCGGGGCCGAGGTCGACGATGAACTGGTCCATGCAGACCCGCCCGGAGACCGTATGCCGCGCGCCCGCCAGGCTCACCGGCCCCACGTTTGTTGCAGTGCGCGGAATTCCGTCGGCATAGCCGATCGGCACCAGTCCCACGACTGTGTCGCGGCTGGTGACGTATTCATGTCCGTAGCTGAGGCCCTGACCGGCCGGAATCCTTTTGGTGGCAGCGAGATCGGCACTCAGCGTCATCGCCGGTGTCAGCCCGAAAGCTGACGGACCGCCCAGCGCCGGGACCGGCGACAGGCCGTAGACGGCCAACCCTGGCCGAACCAGGTCGAACGCCGCGCCGGGATTGGTCAATGTGGCGGCGGAGTTGGCTAGGTGCCGAACCTCAAGTTCGCACCCCGCGCTTTCGACGTCATGCACGGCCTGCGCGAATCGCTCCTGCTGCGAGCGGTCGGTCGGATGGTCCGGCTCGTCCGCGTAGACGAGATGCGACCACACCCCAACGACTCGGACAGCGCCCTCGGCCTCGAGGCTGCGAGCAGCGTGGAGCAGGATCGGCCAGTCATCGCCGAAGGCCCCGTTGCGACCAAGCCCGGTATCGACCTTGAGATGGATCCGGGCTGTGCGCCCAAGGGCCCGGGCAGCAGCAGCCACCTCGGACAGGCACCACAGCGCCGACACCGACAGATCCACATCGGCGGCGATGGCGGCCCCGAAGTCGGTGCCAGGAACGTGCAACCACGACAGGACCGGCGCCTTGACTCCGCTGTCCCGCAACGTCATCGCCTCGCTGAGGTGGGCGACCCCGAGCCATGTGGCGCCACCAGCCAGGGCGGCCCGGGCGCTGGGCACGAGCCCATGTCCGTAGCCATCGGCCTTGACGACAGCCATCACCCCAGCTGACCCTGCGTGCTCACGGAGGACTTCGACGTTGCGACGGATCGCATCGAGATCCACGGTCGCCCGTGCGGGCGCCCTCCCTGAGGATCCATGAATCTCGTTGTTCATCGTGAAAGTGTCTCAGGGTCGGGCAGTCGGGCGCGCCAGCAACCCGGCTACCACCCGGGGTATGGCATGTGCCACGTCCAGAGCGCGCACCGGCCCACCGGGGTTTGCGGCATCCGCAGCCAGCCCGTGAACCAGGGCGGCGACGCTACCGGCGTCCAACGGCGACAGCCCTGCGGCGAGCAGCGTTCCCGCCACCCCGGCCAGCACATCTCCCGATCCAGCCGTTGCCAGCCAGGCCGGCGCGTCGGCCTGTGATCGAAACGCACCCTCCGACGAGACGGGCGGCACCACCAGCGTCGTCGAGCCCTTGAGCAGGATGGTGCAGCTCGTCAGGTCGGCCAGGCGCCGGGCATGGGTCACCGGCGCACCAGCCACCGTGGCCCGATCCACGGGGACATCGAGTCTGCTCAGCAGACGGGCAAGTTCACCGGCGTGTGGCGTGAGCAGTGTGGGGGTGTCACGCGGTTCGGCGATGAGGTCGAGACCGCCCGCATCGACGACGCAGGGCAGCCCGGAGTCCAGCGCCGACTGCGCCGCGACCCGTTGCGCCCTGCCCTCGGCGGAGTCGTCCGCGACGTCCACGCCTGGCCCGATGAGCCACGCCTGCACCTGTCCTGACCCGATGACGGCTTCGGGAACCTGGGAACGAACCAGCATGGTCGGCGTCGAGGGGCCGACGTAGCGCACCATCCCTGCTCCTGAACAGACCGCAGCCGTGACCGCGAGCAGCGCCGCCCCCGTGTAGTTCTCGCCGCCTGCAACGATCCCGAGCACGCCACGGGTGTACTTGTCGTCGCCCGGCCCGGGACGGGGCCAGAGCCACGGGACGTCGTCGCGGGTGACCCGCTCGACCACCGGCGGGCCGTCGATCTCCACACCGATGTCGACGACCGTGAGCCGTCCGACGGCAGGCTCGGTGGCCGGCAGCAGATGGATCGGTTTGGGCACGATGAAGGTCACTGTCTCGTCGGCGAACACGCAAGCCTGGGCAGCCACCTCACCGTTCGGGTCCGCGCCGCTGGGCAGGTCGACCGCCAGCACGTATGCCGCGTCGCTCACCCCTCGAAGCAGGTCGTCGATCTCGGGCGACAGCCCCGGGTGTCCACCGATGCCGACGATCCCGTCGATGACCAGCTCGGCCAGACCCAACGCTGCCGAGATCTCGGCCGCTGAATCCGCATGCGCACCAACGGCATTGAGCACCGCGACACCGGCATCTCGGGCCGCAAGGAGTCCGGCTTCGTGGACCGTCCCCGCCACGGTGACCACCACGACGGCTGCACCTTCGCGCGCGAGCAGTGCCGAGGCAAAGAGCGCATCTCCGCCATTGTTGCCCGCGCCGACCAGCACGACGACGGATTGGCCATGTAGTCCACCTGTGCCGCTTCGCGCGGCCAGTCGGGCGGACGCGACCTGCGCCAGACCCGTGGCGGCGCGCGACATCAGCTCGCCCTCGGCCAACCCGGACATCGCGGCGGCTTCGGCCTCGCGAACGGAGGACACGGCATACGCGCGGATCATGGTGGCCTCAACCCTCGGCGATCACGACGGCTGAGGCGATACCGGCATCGTGGGAGAGCGAGACGTGCAGCTCGCGCACGCCCAGCTCGGCCGCACGCGCCTCGACGGTTCCCCAGATCTTCAGGTGCGGCCGGCCCTCGTCGTCGTTCACGATGCTGGCGTGGGTCCAGTGAAGGCCCGCCGGCGCGCCCAATGCCTTGGCCAGCGCTTCCTTGGCCGCGAACCTGGCCGCCAGGGAGTTCAGCCCCAGCGAGCGCTCGGAGTCGGTGAAGAGCCGCTCGAGCAGGCGCGGCGTGCGCCCGAGCACCCGGCCGAAGCGCGCAACGTCGACGACGTCGATCCCGAGCCCGATAATCATGTGGACACCTCAGTCATTCGACCGTGACGGACTTGGCCAGGTTGCGCGGCTGGTCGACGTCAAGCCCCTTGGCCGAGGCCAGCTCACAGGCGAACACCTGCAAGGGGACGGTCGTCACCAATGGCGCGAGGAGCGGTGGCGTCACCGGGACCCGGATGATCACGTCAGCGAACGGGACGACGTCCTCGTCCCCTTCCTCGGCGATCACGATGGTCCGGGCTCCACGGGCGCGGATCTCTTGGATGTTGGAGACGACCTTGCCGTGCAGACCGTGCTCGCTGCTGGGCGAGGGCACGATGACGAAGACAGGCTGGCCGGCCTCGATCAGGGCGATGGGGCCGTGCTTGAGCTCGCCCGCCGCGAAGCCCTCGGCGTGGATGTAGGCCAGCTCCTTGAGCTTGAGCGCACCCTCGAGCGCCACCGGGTAGCCCACGTGACGGCCCAGGAACAGCACCGACCGGGTGTCAGCCATGAACCGGGCGACCTCACGGACGCGGTCCAGTCCGTCGAGGACGGTCTGGATCTTGGCCGGCATCTCGTGCAGGTCCCTCATCACGGCCTGCGCCTCGTCCGCATAGGTGCCACCTCGCAGCTGTGCGAGATAGAGGCCCAGGATGTAGCAGGCGGTGATCTGGGCCAGGAAGGCCTTGGTCGAGGCGACCGCGATCTCCGGACCCGCGTGGGTGTAGAGGACCGCGTCGGACTCGCGCGGAATCGTCGAGCCGTGGGTGTTGCAGATGGCTATCACGCGAGCGCCCAGGTCCCGCGCGTGCTTGACCGCCATCAGGGTGTCCATCGTCTCGCCGGACTGCGAGATCGCGACAACGAGAGTGCGCTCGTTGACCACCGGGTCGCGATATCGGAACTCGTGCGCCAGCTCGACCTCGCACGGGATCCGGGTCCAGTGCTCGAGGGCGTACTTGGCGACCATGCCGGCATAGGCAGCCGTGCCACACGCGATGAACACGATCTTGTCGACAGCGCGCAGCTCAGCCTCGTCCATGCGCAGCTCGTCCAGCACCAGACGACCCGACTCGTCCGTGCGACCCAGGAGCGTGTCAGCGACGGCGTGCGGCTGATCGTGAATCTCCTTGGCCATGAAGTTCGGAAAGCCGCCCTTCTCGGCAGAGGCGGCGTCCCAGTCGACGTGGTAGTGCTTGCCCTCGGCCGGCGTGCCGTCGAAGTTGATGATGCTTGCACCATCTGTCGTGATCGTGACGATCTGGTCCTGGGCGAGCTCGAGCGCCTCGCGGGTGTAGCCGATGAAGGCTGCGACGTCGGAACCGAGGAAGTTCTCGCCCTCGCCCAGACCGACCACCAGCGGGCTGTTGCGCCGGGCACCGACGACGACCCCGGGCTGGTCCGCATGGACTGCCAACAGGGTGAACGCCCCCTCGAGCCCGCCCACGACCTGTCGCATCGCCTCGGTGAGGTCCCCGGTTGTGGCGTAGGAACGGGCAAGAAGCTGCGCGACAACCTCGGTGTCGGTCTCGCTGAGGAACTCGACGCCGTCCGCCATCAGCCCGGACTTCAGCCCGTGGAAGTTCTCGATGATGCCGTTGTGGATCAGGGCCAGCTTGCCGTCCACGCCGCCGCGGTGCGGGTGCGCATTGGCGTTGGTGGGGCCACCGTGGGTCGCCCATCGGGTGTGTCCGATGCCGGCGCTCGAAGGCGGCAGGGGCGCTTCGGCCAACGCGTCGATCAGGTTGACCAGCTTCCCCGCGCGCTTCATGGTCACCACGTGGTCCCCGGCGACCAGCGCCACCCCGGCGGAGTCGTAGCCGCGGTACTCGAGCCGGGCCAGACCCTCCATGACCACCTCGAGAGCCCTGCCGTCGACCTTGGGGCCCACGTATCCCACGATTCCGCACATGCCCGCCAGCCTAACGCGAGGCCTCCCGGTCCCCGCATCGATCGCGGATCGGCAACAATGGGCGGCGTGCGACCGCCCAATGGCCATACCCTGCCGTCACCGTACGTCGAGCTCGACCGTGCGTCGTGGGCTCGTCTGCGCGACCAGCACCCCCTGAACCTGACGCAGGATGACGTGGCCCGGCTGCGCGGCCTGGGCGAGCGCCTCGACCTCGCTGAGGTCGAGGAGGTCTATCTCCCCCTGTCCCGGTTGCTCAACTTCTATGTCGGCGCCACCGCGGGCCTGCACCGCGTCACGGCAGAGTTCCTCGGCGAGCAGCCCGAACGGACCCCGTTCGTCATCGGCGTCGCCGGATCCGTGGCAGTGGGCAAGTCCACCACCGCCAGGATCCTGCGTGAGCTTCTGGCCCGCTGGCCCGGAACACCTCGGGTGGAGCTCCTGACGACCGACGGCTTCCTCTATCCCAACGCTGAGCTCGAACGTCGGGGGCTGTTGGAGCGCAAGGGGTTTCCAGAGTCGTACGACCGTCGGGCACTGCTCAGGTTCGTCGCCGAGGTCAAGTCCGGCAAGGACGAGGTCAGCGCTCCGGTCTATTCCCACCTGACGTACGACATCGTCCCGGGAGAACGGACCGTCGTACGCCACCCGGACGTGCTCATCGTCGAGGGACTCAACGTCCTGCAGGCTCCGAGGGTACGGGCCGACGGACGCACCGGCCTGGCGGTCAGCGACTTCTTCGACTTCTCCGTCTACGTCGACGCCAGGACCGAGGACATCAAGCGGTGGTATGTCGACCGGTTCCTCGGCCTGCGCGAGACGATGTTCAGGGACCCGAGCTCCTACTTCAACCGCTACGCGGGACTGACCGACGAGCAGGCTCGCGAGACCGCCAGCGGAATCTGGGAGTCGATCAACGAGCGGAACCTGGTCGACAACGTGGTGACCACCCGAGGCCGGGCCAACCTCGTGCTGTCCAAGGGCGAGGACCACAGCGTCCGCCGGGTCAGGCTGCGCAAGCTCTGAGCCGCACTTCTGCGCCATGATGACGTCATGACTGACTCCGGGCCCACCGGCCGACCCGAACACGACTCGATGGGTGAGATCGAGGTGCCTGCCGACGCATTGTGGGGCGCCCAGACGGCTCGGGCGGTGGAGAACTTCCCTATCTCCGGGCTGACCATGCCACTGCCGATCATCCACGCGCTGGCCCGGATCAAAGCGGCTGCGGCTCGCGTCAACGCCGAGCTGTCCGTGCTGGATCCCGTCATCGCCAGCGCCATCGCCACGGCGGCGGACGATGTCGCACGAGGCACGCACGATGACCAGTTCCCCATCGACGTCTTCCAGACCGGCTCCGGCACCTCCACCAACATGAACGTCAACGAGGTCGTGGCCCGCGCCGCCCACCTTGCGACCGGTTTGTCCATCCACCCGAACGACCATGTCAACGCCGGGCAGTCCAGCAACGACACCGTCCCCAGCGCCATCCGGGTTGCCGCGGTGCTCACCACCCGCGACCTGCTCGTGCCGGCGCTGCGGCACCTGTCCACAGCCCTGCATGGTCGCCAGACTGCCTTCGCGGACGTCGTCAAGGCGGGGCGGACACACCTCATGGATGCCGTGCCCGTCACCCTGGGCCAGGAGTTCGGCGGCTATCGGCGTCAGGTCGACCTGGCCTGCGAGCGACTGCTCCACGCCGCTCACGGGGCCGCCGAGCTTCCTCTGGGCGGGACCGCAGCCGGCACCGGACTGAATGCGGCACCTGGGTTTGCGTCGGGAGTGATCGCCGCGCTGAGCGAGACCACTGGCAGCGCGTTCCGGGAAGCAGATGACCACTTCGAGGCTCAGTCGACCCAGGACGCGCTGGTCGCCCTCAGTGGAGCAGCCAAGGTACTGGCCGTCAGCCTGACCAAGATCTGCAACGACCTGCGCTGGATGGCTTCGGGTCCTCGGACCGGGCTGGGCGAGATCCACCTTCCCGATCTGCAACCCGGGTCGAGCATCATGCCCGGCAAGGTCAACCCGGTGGTCCCCGAAGCGGTGCTGATGGTGTGCGCGCAGGTCATCGGCAATGACGTGACCATCACCACCGCAGGTGCTGCCGGCAACTTCGAGCTCAACGTCATGTTGCCCGTCATCGGGCGAAACCTGTTGGAGTCATTGACGTTTCTGGCACGGGCCTGCCTGCTTCTGGCCGACAGGTGCATCGATGGCATCACGGCCGACGAGGAACGGTGCCTCGACCTGGCCCAGAGCTCGCCAGCGATCGTGACCCCGCTCAACCACTACCTGGGCTACGAGGCGGCAGCCGCAGTCGTCAAACAGTCAGTGCTGGAGCGCCGGTCCATCCGCGACGTTGTCATCGCCCGCGGCCACATCGATGCTGGCGACCTGACCGAAGCCCAGCTCGACGCTGCTCTCGACGTGCTCGCGATGGCTCGCCCCCCTTCCGAACGCTGAGGGGTCCGTATACCGGCTGCTGGTCCCCGTCACCCGGATTCGTGAGGCACGTCACCTAACGCATCGGGACGTACGTCCCAGCCACAGCCCCCTGCAGTCAGCGAGGATTGGCCCGGTGAACCTGCGGCGGTTCATCGGGGCCTGGGTTTGCATGGCCCACAGACGATTTCTGCCGCAGCCCGTGGCAGTCACACAGCTCCAACGTGGAAGAACGCCCAATGATCCTCACCCTGCAGATCGTCATCATTCTTGCCTGTTTGTTGCTCGGCACCCACTACGGCGGTATCGGGCTCGGCCTGATCTCCGGGGTGGGCCTGGTCATCTTCGTCTTCGTCTTCGGGCTGACGCCTGGCGAACCACCGGTCAGCGTGATGCTGACAATCCTGGCGGTGATCGGGTGCGCGTCCGTGCTGCAGAGCGCCGGCGGGCTCGACGTCATGATGCAGTTCGCGGAGAAGATCCTGCGGAAGCATCCGAAATACATCACCATCCTGGCGCCGCTGACCACCTGGACGCTCACCCTGATGTGCGGCACCGGCCACGTCGTCTACACGATGTTCCCGATCATCGACGACATCGCGATCAAGAACAATATCCGCCCGGAACGCCCCATGGCCGCCGCCTCCGTCGCCTCGCAGATGGGCATCACCGCCTCACCGGTATCAGTGGCCACGGTCTCGCTGGTCACCATCCTCGGCGCCAAGGCCGGAGTCGGCGATGCGTACTCCATCCCACAGATCCTGATGATCTCCATCCCCGCCTCGCTGTCCGGTGTCCTGCTTGCGGCGCTGTGGAGCATGCGCCGTGGCAAGGACCTTGACGACGACAAGGAGTTCCAGGCCAGGATTGCCGACCCGGAGCAGTATGCCTACGTCTATGGCGAGCCTGCAGCCGTCAGCGTGGACAGCGCACTGCTGACCCCGCAGCTTGTCGGCGCAGGAGTCGGAGCCGGTGGCTCTGGTACGAGCGACCGTCCTGGAGTCGGCACCCCTGCCGGCGGCAACGGTCACGGACACAACACCAACGGCTCGACCCTGCTGGACAGGAGGTTCTCCAAGGAGGCCTTCCGCTCCACGTGGATCTTCTTCGCCGGCATCGCGACAGTCGTGCTGTTGGGGGCGTTCTCGGGACTGCGTCCGAGCTTCACGGTCGACGGGGAGTCCGAGAAGCTGTCGATGAACCTGGTCATCCAGATGGCCATGCTCGTCTCGGGCGCCGTCATCCTGCTCACCTGCAAGGTGAAAGCGAACGAGATCAACAACGGATCCGTGTTCAAGGCCGGGATGACGGCGATCTTTGCAGTCTTCGGCGTTGCCTGGATGGCGGACACCTTCTTCTCCGCGCACATCGCCGCGTTGCAGGACTCCCTGGGGAGCGTGGTTCACAGCGCGCCATGGACCTACGCCATCGTGCTCTTCGTCGTCTCGAAGCTGGTCAACAGCCAGGCGGCAGCCCTCGTGGCCGTCGCACCGATCGGTCTGGCACTCGGCGTGGAGCCGGCGCTGATCATCGCCTTCTTCGGAGCGTCATACGGCTATTTCATCCTGCCGACATATCCCTCGGACCTGGCCTGCATCGGGTTCGACCGGTCCGGAACCACCCGAATCGGCAAGTTCGTGATCAACCACTCCTTCATCATCCCGGGGCTGATCTCGGTGTTCACGTCCTGCGTGGTGGGTTTCGCGCTGGTGAGCATCTTCCTGTAGTCACCAGTACGCCGACACGGCCCGCTCGAACCAAGTGAGGTTCTTGCGGGCCGTGTCGTTTCTGACGACTTTCGAGTCGCTCAATACCAGTTCGGTCGGTCAGTACCAGTTCGAGGATTGGGACTGGGCCCACGCGCCACACGGCGTTCCGTACCTGTTCGCGATGTAGCCCAGGCCCCATTTGATCTGCGTCACCGGGTTCGTGGCCCAGTCGCTGCCGATGGAGCTCATCTTGGAACCGGGCAGAGCCTGGGGGATGCCGTATGCGCCGGAGCTGGAGTTGTTGGCGTTCCAGCGCCACCCGCTCTCCTTGGCCCAGAGGCTGTCGAGGCAACCGAACTGCGCATCTGACCAGCCACGGTCCGCAACCAGCAGCCGACCAACAGCCCGGGGATCCGACTGGGCCCGGGCGAGGATGCCTTGCCGATCCCGTTCGCGAGCCGCGCGTTCGGCGGCAGCCTTGCGAGCCTGGGACAGCGCTGCGGCTGCGGCATCGGCCGCGACCTTCTGCTGCTGCGTCAGTGCAGATGCACGCTGTACGCCGGCCTGGCGGGCCTGGGTCAGCGAGGCGTTGGTGTCGATCTGGTTGTCGGAGAGCTCAGCAGCCTGCGCCACGGCGGCAGGGCTGGCAGTGAACGACGCCGCGAAGACCTGAGGCTTGGCTGCGGACGCGTAACCGGCGGCACTGACTCCTGCAACGGCGGCGAACGCCACCGCGGAAACGAGCGGACGGCGCAACGCACGGGAGAAGACGGCAGGTGTTGCGGAGGTGGAGCCCAGCGCACTGCTCCAGCCAGGCGAGCTGCTCCGGTGCCGACCTGGGCTCCGGTGCCGTCCTGGTTTTGGCTTGGTCATCCAACCTCCACACGAATCGGACCACCTGATCTGGTGGTCCGAATACGCTGATGAGCGCGACGAGCGGAAATGGAAACCTCCACCTAGCGGATACGACCGTGCCTGAGGACGCGTTATGAAAATGAGACTCTACGTATCTACCGTGCCAAAGATCTCCGAGGATTCCTAATCCTGGGGGTGTTGAGTGGCTCACAGGCAACCAGGCGGCCTCAGACCTCCAGGCCCTCGAGCAGGTCGGTCACCAGCGCCGCGATCGGGCTGCGCTCGCTGCGGGTCAAGGTGACGTGGGCGAACAACGGATGGCCCTTGAGCGCCTCGATGACGGCGGCGACGCCATCGTGACGACCGACCCTGAGGTTGTCGCGCTGGGCGACGTCGTGGGTCAGCACGACCTTGGAGTTCTGGCCGATTCGCGAGAGCACCGTCAGGAGCACGTTGCGCTCGAGCGACTGGGCTTCGTCGACGATCACGAACGAGTCGTGCAACGACCGTCCGCGGATGTGGGTCAGGGGAAGGACCTCGAGCATCCCGCGATCGAGGATCTCTTCGACCACCTCGGTCGAGACCAGGGCGCCCAGGGTGTCGAAGACCGCCTGTCCCCACGGCCCCATCTTCTCGGACTCGCTACCGGGCAGATAGCCCAGCTCCTGGCCGCCCACGGCATACAGCGGCCTGAAGATGATCACCTTGCGGTGCTGCCTGCGCTCCATGACCGCCTCGATCCCGGCGCAGATCGCCAGGGCACTCTTGCCCGTGCCAGCCCGCCCACCAAGGCTGACGATCCCGACGTCGGGGTCCATCAGCAGGTCCAGGGCGATGCGCTGCTCGGCGCTGCGTCCATGCAGACCGAACGCGTCACGGTCACCGCGCACCAACCGGATCGACTTGTCGGGGCTCACCCGCCCAAGTCCCCCACCGCGGGGCGACACGAGCACCAGCCCCGTGTGACACGGCAGCTCGCGCGCCGCGTCGTTCTCGAGGCGACCGTTCTCGTACAGCGAGTCCATGTCCTCGACCGAGATCGCCAGCTCAGCCATGCCGACCCAGCCGCTGTCGATGGCGAACTCGGCGCGGTACTCCTCAGCCTCGAGCCCGCATGCTGACGCCTTCACGCGCATCGGCAGGTCCTTGCTGACCACGGTGACGTCGTGACCGTCGAGGCTCAGGTTCTTCGCGACGGCGAGAATGCGGGAGTCGTTGTCGCCGAGCCGAAAGCCTGCGGGGAGCGACTGGGCGTCAGTGTGGTTCAGCTCGATGCGAAGGCTCCCCCCGTCGTCACCGACCGGAACTGGCGCGTCGAGACGCCCCTCCTGAATACGCAGGTCGTCCAGCAGACGCAGCGCCTGCCGGGCGAAATAGCCGAGCTCCGGGTGGTTGCGCTTGGCCTCGAGCTCGGTCACCACGACGACAGGGAGCACCACCTCGTGCTCGCGGAAGCGGAGTATCGCGCGCGGGTCGGACAACAGGACAGAGGTGTCGAGCACAAACGTCTTGTGCCTGGCCTTCGACCGCGGGGAGGCGCTGTGCGTGGTCCCCTGGACGTCGCTGGGGCCGGTGTTGGAGCTGGTCGAAGAACGACGAACCGTGGCCATTTCGACTCCCTCTGCACAGCACGTACGGCTGTATCTCTACTCGCGGACGAGATGCCGGAACCGATCCACCGTCAGACGGTAGAGCCGATGCCGGCCCTCCGTCCGGAGCTGGAGTCGCTCCATGTGGTGGGCCTTCCCGAACGCATGACGGGTGCCTTGCGTCACGTTCGAGGCTAGGCCCACGGGGGGTCTGCGGCTCGCTTATCAGTAGCGACACGCACGACCACAAGACCACCCGTATCGTTGGTCATTCGTGCGACTGGTACCTGTGCGGCTCTTGCCTGAGCAGCTATGCGCCGTAACGCCTCTCGCGCTCGCCATAGGCACGCAAGGCACGCAGGAAGTCCACGTGGCGGAAGTCCGGCCAGTAGGCCTCACAGAAGTAGAACTCGCTGTGGGCGCTCTGCCACAGCAGGAAGCCGCCCAGTCGCTGCTCGCCCGAGGTGCGGATCACCAGGTCAGGGTCCGGCTGGCCCTTGGTGTAGAGGTGGTCGGCAATCTGCTCGACGTCGAAGATCTCTGCGAGCTCCTCGATCGAGGTGCCCTTGGCCGCGTGCTCGTGCAACATGGAACGGACGGCATCGGCGATCTCACGGCGCCCGCCGTAGCCCACCGCGACGTTGACGATCATGGCATCGAGATCACGCGTGGAATCTGCCGCATCCTTGAGGCGGCGGGCCGTCTCGGCGGGCAGAAGATCAAGTGCACCAACGGGATTCAGTCGCCACCGTCGCGACTCGGCCAGGTCAGCAACGACGTTCTCGATGATCTCGAGAAGCGGCTCAAGCTCCTTCGCGGGGCGGTTGAGGTTGTCGGTCGAGAGCAACCACAGCGTGACCACCTCGACGCCGACCTCTTCGCACCAACACAGCAGTGGCGAGATGTTGTCAGCGCCTGCCTGATGCCCCTGCGCGGTGTTGGCGCCGTTCGCCTTGGCCCATCGGCGGTTGCCATCGAGCATGACGCCGACGTGACGCGGCAAGCTCTGGTTCTTGAGGCCAGCGGCGAGTCGGCGCTCGTACGCGCCGTACAGCAGATCACGCAGCCCCACGGCGATACTCCCTCGACTTCTGGCCAGAACTCAACCGTACTCCGTGCGGCGTTGCGCCTACGCAGGCAGCGAGACCCGGCTCACAAGTTACGCGCTAGTAACTTACGGTTGCGTAGGTTACTGTTCTCGCATGAGCTCCGCACCGCAGACTGACCGCAATCCCCTGGAAGCCGCCGCTGCGGCGGTCGCGGCCGTCAAACCCAAGCTGCGCGGGTGGATCCACGCCGGCACCTTCCCGCTCGCTCTGGCCGCCGGCATCGTCCTGGTCGCCCTCGCCCCCAACGCCAAGGCCCGCATCGGCGCTGTCATCTTCGCCATCACGGCCGTCATGCTGTTCGGCACCTCAGCGGTCTATCACCGCGGCACCTGGTCCGCGAAGGTGACAGGTCTGCTCAAGCGCATGGACCACTCCAACATCTTCCTGATCATCGCCGGCACCTACACGCCCTTCGCACTGCTGCTCCTTCCCCCGAACCAGACCCGCAGCCTGCTGCTCATCGCCTGGATCGGCGCGATCGGCGGGGTGCTGTTCCGCGTCTTCTGGGTCGGCGCACCACGGTGGCTCTACACCCCCATCTACGTCGCGCTGGGCTGGGTGGCCGTCTTCTACCTCAAGCCGCTCTACGTCCACGGCGGCGCCGCCGTGGTCACCCTCATCGCCGTCGGCGGTCTGCTCTATACGCTCGGCGCCGTGGTCTACGGGATCAAGAAGCCCAACCCCTCACCGCGGTGGTTCGGATTCCACGAGATCTTCCACGTCTGCACCGTCGCCGCCTTCATCGCCCACTACATAGCGGTATCGATGGCGGTCTACGGGTCCGGACCCGCGGCCTGATCTACCCAGCCTGATTGATCTGCCTGATTGATCTACCCGGCCTGATCTGCCCAGCCTGACCGGTCACTCAGACGCTGGCGCGTTCTGCCACAGACCGATGAGATTGCCCTCAGGGTCGTTGAAGTACGCGGTGAAACCCATCTGACCGACCGCCTGGCGCGCGGTCACCGTCTTGCCCCCGTGTTCCTCGATGGTGGCCAACGTCGCGTCGATATCGTCGACATCCACGGTGATGATCGGTCCCTGTGAAGGTTCGGAACGCTGCATCATGCCGCCGCCGATGTATCCGGACTCCGAAGGCCCCTGGTCGCCCATCGGCCCAGTGGAGACCATCGTGTAGCCCATCTCCGGCATGGGCATGAAACCCCAGCCGAACGTGGTCTGGTAGAAGTCACGGGCCCGATCGCCATCGTCGAACGGGATCTCGAAGTGCACCACGCGACCGCTCATGACGGTCACCTCCGTCTTCTCGCCTCGGTCGGCACGGCAGCCCCGCACCGTTAGGTAAGCCTAAGTAGCTCAGCCTAGGTCCGGGCCGACCTCTGGTCCAGAGGAATCGGAATCGTCAGATTTGGGGGGTTCGTCAAATGCCGGGCGCTCATCCGCTTTCTCCTGCGCCACTTTCTCCTGCGCCGCTTTCTCCTGCGCCGCCTTCGTCTCCTGCTCCTCGCGGTAGGCCATCCGCCGCATGCGCGCATTCATGTTGCGCATGAGGAGGTACAGCGCCACGGCAAGCAGGAAGAAAGCCAGGAAGCCCTCCAGCCCCGCGGTGACGTCAACGCTCTCGGGATCCATCAGGTGTCCTTTCGTCCGTCATACGCGATGTGCAGCCGATCCGAGGTGGCCAGCCGATCGGCCGCTTCGGGGGGACCCAGCCCGGCGAACAGGTCGGACTCCGGCAGCTCGAGCGGCACATAGGACAGCGCCGCCTCGAAGTCCTCAGTGGGCCAGGTCGCCTTCTGCATCTGCATCGGCACCTTGAACCACGTGCCGTCGGGGTCGACCTGGGTGGCGTGAGCCTGGAGCGCCTGGTCGCGAAGCTCGAAGTAGTCCGCGCACTCGACCTTCGTGGTGATAGTGCGTTCGCCGCGGTCCTGCCAGCGAGAGATCCACTCGCCGTAGGGAGACTCGAGCCCCGCCGCCTCCATCGCATCGTGGTACGCGAGGATCCGGCCCTTGGTCAGTGTCTGGTTGTAGTAGATCTTCAGCGGCTGCCACGCCTGTCCAGTGTGCCCGTATGCCGCTGGGTCGCCCGCGGCAGTGAACGCCGACATCGACACCGTGTGGCACATGACGTGGTCCGGATGGGGATAGCCACCGTTCTCGTCGTAGGTGGTCATCACGTGCGGTTTGAAGTCCCGGATCACCCGCACCAGCGCCTCGGTCGTCACCTCGATCGGCTCGAGCGCGAAACAGCCCTCGGGCAGGGGCGGCAACGGGTCGCCCTCGGGCAGGCCCGAGTCCACGAAGCCCAGCCAGGTGTGCTGGACGCCAAGGATCTGCTGGGCCTTGGCCATCTCACGACGGCGAACCTCGGGCAGGTCACGCAGGATCTCGGGATCGTGCTTGAGCCCCGGGTTGAGGACGTCGCCGCGCTCGCCACCGGTACATGACACCACCAGGACGTCAACGCCCTCGGCGACATAGCGGGCCATCGTCGCCGCACCCTTGCTCGACTCGTCATCGGGGTGCGCATGCACCGCCATGAGTCGCATTCCGTTATCCACGTACGCTCCTGTTCAGCGTCATACCGGACTATCCGTTCAGCGCACATCTTGTCACCCGACCACCGCCAAGTCCTTTGGAAAGGTCTTCCTCGTGCCGATCCCACGCCCCGCCCCGGGGCACGCCAGAGCGTGGGTCCTGGGCACCATCGGCATCCTGCTGGGCTGCGCGCTGGCCGTCTGGTTCGGGCTGGCCAGCACGGTCGGCAAACCGGCCTGGACCAACCTGGGCTATCACGTGATCGATGACAGAACCGTGGATGTGACCTACCTCGTCAGCCGACCGATCGGCCGCGACGTCACCTGCGTCATCGGCGCCATGGACCAGGGGTTCGGCACGGTGGGGCTCTTGGAGGTCGCCGTTCCTGCCTCCGAGACTCGGTCCGTGAAACTCACGACCCGGGTCCGCACCACCACCCGCGCGGTCACCGGAGTGGTCAAGTCCTGCTCGATCGACTGAACACAGGGATGCCTGTCCGGGCCGATGATGGGTACTCTTAGGGCACACACCGTGGGTCTGGTCCTGCCGATCATCAGATCGAGGGTCCGGACCCGCTTGCTTGGCACACGGCATACCGCTGATTCTGGCGAACCGTTGCCAGGACCCCGCACACAAGGAGCCAGACGTGACCGACACTGCGCCGCCTGCCGCAAGTTACCTGACCCAGGAAGCCTATGACCGGCTCAAGAAAGAGCTGGCCAAGCTCACTGGTGAGGACCGCGCCGAGATCTCGAAGAAGATCGAGGCGGCCCGCGACGAAGGCGACCTCAAGGAGAACGGCGGCTACCACGCGGCCAAGGAGGAGCAGGGCAAGATGGAGGCCCGGATCCGTCAGCTGACCCAGCTGCTGGAGAACGCCATCGTCGGGCACGCCCCCGCGGACGACGGCGTCGTCGAGCCCGGCATGGTCGTCACCGTCGAGGTGTTCGGCGAAACGCTCACCTTCCTGCTCGGCAGCCGCGAGATCGCCGACGGCTCGGGCCTTGACGTCTACAGCGAGAAGTCACCGATGGGCAAGGCCATCCTCGACAAGAAGGCCGGGGACGTGACCAGCTACCTGCCTCCCAAGGGCAAGGAGAGCGTCCAGGTCAAAGTCCTGAGCGCCAAGCCGTACGTCGGCTGATCCGCGACTGACAGCTGGGCCGAGCACCGTTCAGCGGAGCGGCCGACCAGCAGAGCGGCAGATCAGCTGAACGAGACCGGGTACCCCTTGTCGCTCAACGCCCGAAGGATCTCGTCGCAGTGCGCGCTGCCCTTGGCCTCGAGCTGAACCGCGATCTCGACCTCGTGCACCTGCAGCGTCGCGGCGGTGCGAACGTGCTCGACCTCCAGGACGTTGGCGTCGGCGTCGGCCAGATCGGCCAGCAGACCGGCGAGTGAGCCTGGGCTGTCCGGGACGCGCACCCGGAACTGCAGGTATCGCCCGGCAGCGGCCAGGCCGTACCGGACGATCCGCAGCAGCAGCAGCGGGTCGATGTTCCCGCCGGACAGGACCGCAACGACCGGCCCCTCATAGGTCTGCGGTCCGGCATCCAGCAGTCGCGCGACGGCCGCGGCGCCCGCGGGCTCGACGAGCAGTTTGGCCCGCTCGAGCAGGAACAGCAGGGCGCGCGACAGGGACTCCTCGCTGACCGTCTCGATCGAGTCGACCAGCTCACGAACGATGGCGTACGGCACCTCACCGGGACAGCCGACCGCGATGCCGTCGGCCATGGTGGCCATCGAGGCCAAGGGCACCGGCCTGCCGGCGGCCAGGGACGGTGGGTACGCCGCGGCCATCTCCGCCTGTACCCCGATGACGCGCACGTCGGGCCGCTTGGCCTTGACCGCCGTTGCGATACCGGCCAGCAGACCGCCACCGCCCACACTGACCAGAATGGTCTGGACGTCCGGGCACTGCTCCAGAATCTCCAGGCCACAGGTTCCCTGCCCGGCGACGATGTCCGCGTGGTCGAACGGGTGGATCAGGACAGCGCCTGTCTCAGCCTCGAACTGCTTTGCCCTCACAAGACATTCGTCAATGCTGGTGCCGAGCTGCTCCACCTCGGCGCCATAGGCACGCGTGGCGTTGAGCTTGGGAATCGGTGCGCCCAGCGGCATGAAGACAGTCGACTTGATGCCGAGCAGCTGAGCCGCGAGCGCGACCCCTTGAGCATGGTTACCGGCGCTGGCCGCGACGACACCGCGAGCCTTCTCCTCATCGCTGAGGCGGGACATGCGCGTGTAGGCGCCACGGATCTTGAAGGAGCCAGCGCGCTGGAGGTTCTCGCACTTGAGGTGGACGTCACTCCCCACACGCTCGGACAGCGCGCCACTGAACTCGAGCGGGGTGGGACGAATGATGCTGCTCAGCAGCTCTTGCGCAGCGACCACGTCGTCCAAGGTCACGGGCAGCGAGGTTGATGCCATGGACGCAGGATATCGCCGGGTGAACGTCAGCCCGACGAAAGGACCTGTCGGGCCACCCTGGCAGCGACCTCGGGGCCGTGGCCCTCAGCGTCCGTCAGCAGGCCCGCCGCAAACAGCAGGTATGCCGAGTCGACCCCCGTGCGCGCCTCGGCAGGAACCTTCCACCCACCAGCGAAGTCGGACGTAATGGCCCGCAATACGCTGTCCTGACTGGCTTCTGGGCTGTAGCGCAGCACGCCACCTGAGCCGACGATGTGGGCGAGTCGGGTCAATGGCCGGGCCGGATCCCCGGGGTGGGCAGGGCGTGCGTGCCGACGTACGGCGGTAACGGCGGCCACCCGGGCGAGGGTCAGGTCGAGCTCGAGCTCTCGCCCGCCTTTCGGCAGGTACGCCGGGTTGGCCTCCATCCTGGCCGCCCACGTCCGGAGCCGCGATAGGTCGGAACCGGACAGCAGGTGCTCCGCCTTCGCCGCGTCCGCGACCCCCCCGGCGTTCCAGCGCATTCCCAGGTCGCCTTCCACTGTTCGCGCGTGCCAGAGCTGGGGGACGACGTCCTTGCGCAGCACGGCATCCTCACCCTCAGGACTGATCACCGAATAGACATCGGTGGTGGCTCCGCCGACGTCGAAGACCAGGACGTCGCCGTCAGTAGCCGCGGCGAGCGTCTCGACCCCGCGCAGCATCGCGTCGGGGGTCGCCGCGCGCACCATCGCAGCGAACTCGGGGCCCTTGGACAAACCCTTGCCGCCGATCACATGTCGCAGGAACACCTCGCGGATCGCCGCGCGGGCCCCCATGGGGTTGATCACGCCAATCTGTGGCAGCACGTTGTCGGTGAGGACAAAATGTCGGCCGGCCGACTCCAGGAAGGAAGCCAGCTCGGCGCGAACGTCGACGTTGCCGGCGACCACGATCGCGGCGCCCAGACGGGCCTTCGCAAGCCGAGAACCGTTGTGCAGCAACACATTTGTGTTACCCCCATCAGTACCGCCCACCAGCAGGATGACGTCCGGCCGGGCGGCTCGCAACGTCGCCACCTGGGCTGTGGTCATCGGCCCGGCCACAACCCGAACGACCTTCGCCCCAGCGCTGAGTCCGACCCGATGGCCAGCCTCTGCTGTGACGGACCGCTCGTAACCCACGACCGCGAGCCGCAGACCACCGCCTGCGCTCGAGCACGCCAACACCTCGTCCGCGACGGGGAACCCTTGGGTGGCAAGGGTTTCGCGGATCGAGCGGTATCCGTCGAGGATGTCGGTGCTGACAGTGCTCGGCACTGACGCGTGGGCGAGAAGACGCCCGTCCGTGGGGTCGAGCAGAACGGCCTTGGTGAACGTCGACCCGAAATCGACGCAGAGCACTCGCCTCAACGGAAGATGTCGGGCTTCAAAGCGCGCTCTTGGTCAGCGCGCGGTCGAGGTCGTCGATGAGGTCCTTGGCGTCCTCGATACCGGTGGAGAGACGCACGAGGTCACCGGTCACCTCCAGCTCGGTCCCCCGGACCGAGGCGTGCGTCATACGGGCCGGGTGCTCGATCAGTGACTCGACGCCACCAAGGCTCTCACCCAGGGTCCAGAGCTCGGTGGCGCCGCAGACGTCCACCGCCTGCTGCTCGCCGCCCCTGACCTCGAAGGAGATCATGCCCCCGAATCGTTTCATCTGCTTTGCCGCGACGTGGTAGCCAGGGTGACCGGGAAGACCCGGGTAGTGAACGGCGGTGACCGCGCTGTGGCCCAGGAGGAACTCGACAACCTTCTCCGCGTTGTCGCAGCTGCGGTCCATGCGCACACCGAGGGTCTTCAAGCCGCGCAGCACGAGCCACGCGTCGAACGGACCGGCAATCGCGCCCATGGAGTTCTGGTGGAAGGCAATGCGGTCTTCGGCGTCCTCGAAGCCAGGAACCGCAATGGTCTTCGCCGTCACGACGGCACCGCCAACGACGTCGCTGTGGCCGCCGCAGTACTTGGTGGTCGAATGCATCACGACGTCGGCGCCAAGAGCCAGCGGCTGCTGGAGGTAGGGCGTGGCAAAGGTGTTGTCGACTGCCAGGATTGCCCCGCCCTCGTGTGCGACCGTCGCGAGGGCCGCGATGTCGGCAATACCGAGCATCGGGTTGGTGGGCGTCTCGACCCAGACGATCTTGGTCTGACCGGGCCGGATCGCCGCACGCACCGCAGCGACGTCCGAGATCTTGACGGCGGTGTGCTCCACCCCCCAGGGGAGGGCGACCTTGTTCAGCAGGCGGTAGGTGCCGCCGTAGGCATCGGTCGGGACTACCACGTGGTCACCGGGTTTGAGCAACGCCCTGATCGTGGTGTCCTGCCCCGCCAGGCCGGAGGCGAACGCAAATGCTCGGCTCCCGCCCTCGAGCGCGGCCAGGCACTGCTCAAGAGCGGTGCGGGTCGGGTTGGCCGAACGGCTGTACTCATACCCGCCGCGCAGGCCGCCTACGCCGTCCTGCTTGTAGGTCGAGACCTGGTAGATCGCCGGCACGACGGCTCCGGTCATCGAGTCCGGCTCCTGCCCTGCATGGATCGCGCGAGTGTTGAATCCAGCCTCATGGCCAGGGTCATGTGGGTTCAGGGAGGTCATGCCGCCAAGGCTATCCCCCGTCAGCCGAGCCGCACCTGTCGCCAAACGTGCACGACAGCTGCTCCCAGGCGCGTACGCGCGGACTTGTGCGGGAATCGACCCACGGCATACCTCAAGCGACGGCACGTGCACGTTTGACGGTCAGGGTTGAGCTCAGGCGCCCGCGGATTGAGGTCACGCGCCCGCGGCGATCAGACGATCCGTGACCGATACGAGCGTCGACCGCACCCACGCCGGGCGGTGCATCACGTGCTCCCAAGCGAAGCGCAGCACGGTCCAACCGTCGACGACGAGGTTGTCGTACCGGACACAGTCGAGCACCAGCGCTTTTCGAGAGCCGTGATGCTCGAAGCTGTCCGCCTCCACGGCGATCTTCAGCCGCTCGTCGACCAGATCAGGCCTCACCAACCGGCGGCCCGGTGTGCGGATCTCGACTTGTGGCAGGAGCTGGAGACCAGGCACATCCAGCGCGATCGCCCTCAAGACGGATTCGAACGGGTTGGCCGCACGGGCGTCTGCAGCCTCGATGACCCTCAACACATGCTGGCGGCCGTGGCCTCTGAACGATTGATGGGCGCTCATCAGCTCGGCCCGGGTCACCGCCCTGTGCCGCAATGCTGAGTCGGCAATCGCCAGTGCGGCGTCGAACGAAAGCCACCTCGCACAGTCGAGCACCGTCTGCACCGGCGCGGTCACCACAGCCGATCCGACCCGACCGCCGGCCAAAGGTCGCCAGAAAACGTCGACCTCGGCCCGCACCTCGGCCGACACCTTGCGGTTACGCGGGACCGTGACCGTCGCCCGAGCCGGCACGTCCCTCATTTCCCAGCCCCAATGGGCCGCTGCGCTGGTGTGTGACATGACCGCGCTGAGGCGGTTGGCGGTCCGCATCCCGACCTCGGCGGTCGGCAACGCGTACCTCCCACGGGCGTCCCGCACAACGACCCGGCGCTCAACGGCTTGGGAGACCGCATGGCGCGAAGTCAGCCGGATCACGGTGCCTGCATCTGCGATCCCCCCACATCGAGTGATCGCCCGGACCACGACATCACTGGACTTCATGAGGCAAGACTGGCCCGTCGCAGGGTTCGGCCCGTCTGGCTGTCCACAGGCTGCGATCTCTAGCGGTGGTCGCCATCAGCGTTGTCCGCTTCAAGCAGCCGTCAAACGTGCACAGGAGGACCATGGCTGTTCGCGATGATCTGAACTCGTGCTCGCGAGTGCCCCTGTGCCGACGTCGTGCACGTTTGACCGCAGAAAGGCCAAACCACGACAGCTGCACGAGAGCTGTACGGGCGGTATGCACGGGACGTCCGGTCAGGGGGCAGTGGCGGGCTCGCGGATGATCAGCCTGGGCAGGAAGACGTGCACGATCGGCCCGATGGTGAGAACGAAGAGCACCGTCCCGACATTGAGGTTGCCGCCCAACAGGTAGCCCACGACCACGACCGACAGCTCGATCGCCGTGCGAATCCAGCCAACCGGCCAACGGGTCAACCGCACCAGCCCCGTCATCAACCCGTCGCGTGGACCCGATCCGAGCCGAGCGCCGATGTACGCCGCCGTCGCCACCCCGTTGATGAAGATCCCGACCAACAACATGGCGACTCTCCACCCCATCGACGTCGTCGCCGGCACCCAGTGCAAGAACAGGTCCAGGGTCGGACCGATCACGATGACGTTGCCAACGGTGCCCAACCCGGGCCTTTCGCGCATCGGGATCCACAGGAGCAGGACCAACGCGCCGACAATGATCGACCACCGACCGATGGTGAGCCCGAGGTGATTGGTCAGGCCTTGATGCAGAACGTCCCACGACATGACACCAAGCCGGGCCTGGATGATCAGCGACTCTCCGAAGGCAAAGGTGACCAGCCCCGCGAACAGCTGAAGGAGCCGCCGCGGCATCCGGCGACGACGGAGGTCAGGCACTCGTGGGGGCCGACAGCGCCGGACAGCCGCATGAGGAGCGAAGGATGACCCTGGTCGGCAGCACCTCGGGCCCGATGACCGGCTGCTCGTTGACGATCCGGGCATGCAGTCGTTCCGCGGCGATCCGCCCAAGGTCATGCATCGGCTGGCGCACCGTCGTCAGGCCGGGAGTGATGTAGCGAGCGGCCAAGACGTCATCCCAACCGACGATCGCCAGATCATCAGGAATACGAACTCCATTGTCCTGCAACCGTTTCATGATGGCGAGCGCGAGGGTGTCGTTGCCGCAGACGAGCCCGTCGATCTTCACGCGCCGGCGCAGGATCTCTTCCGCGACCCGCAGGCCGGCCCCCTCGATCAACGGCACCCGCAACGGTGGGCGACGCAAAGGCACTCCGGCCGCGACGTGGGCCCTGCGGAATCCGGCGTAGCGCTCGGACACATCAAGAGAGGCGTCAGGCTCGCCCACGAATACCAACCGCGAACGGCCGTGATCGAAGAGGTGAGCGGTGACCAAGGCGGCACTCTCGACATTGTCGGCCCGCACGGAGTCGCAACCGGCGACGTCGGGTCGGGCGAGCAGAACCACCGGCATCACCCGGCCCAGGGAATGCGCAACGGCATCTGGAACGGTGTTGGCTCCGATGACCAGGCCGTCGACGCGTTTGGCCATCTCGCGGACAGCTTCGGAAGCATCATCCAGACGCCGGGTCACGACCAGGACGACGCCCCGACCTGAATCCGAGGCCACGGACTCAAGGCCCATGACCAGCTCGGAGTAGTCGGAGACCGCCAGGTCCGCCAGCACCAGCCCGTACGCGTCGTGACTCGTGGAGATGGGGCGCCGGGCTCGAACAGGCGGTGAGTAGCCCAGCTCTCGCACGGCAGCCATCACCTTTGCGCGAGTCGCGTCGGAGGTCGATGCACTGCCTTGCAGCACCCTGGAAACCGTGGCCGATGACACTCCGGCCCTGCGGGCGACGACGTGGATCGTCACAGCGACCGCTGGCACGTCCTTCTTCGCCATCTCCAACCTTCCTGGAGTCCGGATTCCGGAGCCCCGACTTCAGGACGCCCGACTCCAGGACGCCCGGCACCGGAAGCGGACCGACGTCCCGGAGTCGAACCTTACAGACTGCGATCACGTCGACCGGGCTACGAGTGGGCCGGCAGGTTCCGGCCGGTCGAATCATGTGAGACTAGACGGGTGTTTGGATCCGCGAAGCGCACACTGACCACCCCCGACGATGCCCTGCCAGGGCGGACTGCGCCTTTGCCGGGCATCCCCGACCGTCACGAGGTCCTCGGCACCTCGATGCATGGGCCGTGGCCAGCCGGGGTCGAGCTCCTGTACGTCGCCATGGGCTGTTTCTGGGGCGCCGAGCGCATCTTCTGGAAGCTCCCGGGCGTGGTGACCACGGCGGTCGGATACATGGGGGGCTACACCCCCAACGCGACCTACGAGGAGGTCTGCAGCGGTCGCACGGGGCACGCCGAGGCGGTGCTGATCGCCTATGACGCGGCCCTCACCTCCCCCGAGCTCATGCTCAAGGAGTTCTGGGAGAACCACGACCCGACACAGGGCTTCCGCCAGGGAAACGACCACGGCACGCAGTACCGCAGCGCGATCTACTGGACCACCCCACATCAGGAGGCGGCGGCACGAGCGACGCGTGAAGCGTTCCAGGTCGTGTTGAAGGACAACGGTTTTGGTGACATCACCACCGAGATGGAGACCGCCGACGCGGCTGGCACCTTCTACTACGCGGAGGACTACCACCAGCAGTACCTGCACAAGAACCCCGGCGGCTACTGCAACCACGGTCCGAATGGCATGACGTGCCCGGTCGGCCTGTTGCGCCAGGACAAAGTCCCCGCCCAGACGGATGTCCTCCCGCCGAGCTGACCTGCCGCCTCAGTGAGCAACGCCTTTGACTTCAAGGACCTTCGCCGGTTTCCCGACCTCGAGGCCGACAACCTCGTGGCTGTCGACGCCACCGATCGGCTCGTCCTCGCCGAGGCTGGCCCAGCCATCGAGGCTGCGCCGGCCGGCAGCGTCGTCGTTGTAGGAGACCGATTCGGCGCCATGACACTGGGCGCGATTGCGCTGCATGGCGCCCAGGACGTCCGAGTGCATCAGGACCCCATCACCGGCGAGCAAGCGTTGGCGCACAACGCGATCCGGGTCGAGCTGGCCGACCGGTTCCGGCACCTGCCCATGACTTCTGAGCTCTTCGCCGGGGCCAAGGTCATCATCGGTCAGCTCCCCAAAGGCCTTGACGCGCTCCGTGAGATTGCACAGCTTGCCGCCGCCAACGCGGACGCCGACGTCAAGGTGTACCTCGGCGGCCGCGTCAAGCACATGAGCCGCAGCATGAGCGACACGCTCGGCGACCGCTTCGCCTCGGTGTCTGCGTCGCTGGCACAGCAGAAGTCGCGCGTCCTGATGGCCAGCGACCCCCTGCCAGAGTTTCGTGCCGGCCCGACGGACTACCCACTGCGTCAGCACCACGCCGATCTCAACTTGTGGGTCTGTGCCCATGGCGCGGCCTTCGCCGGGACAAAGGTCGATGTGGGGACGCGGTTCCTCCTGGAGTTTCTCGACCGCATGAAGCCAGCTGCAGCCAGCGCCGTGGACCTCGGCTGCGGCACGGGCGTCATCGCCACCACTCTCGCCCGGGCCCGCCCGATGCTGAACGTGGTCGCCACCGACCAGTCGGCGGCCGCCGTGGCATCAGCCGCCGCCACCGCGGCCGCCAACGAGCTGATGGCGCAGGTGCGGGTCCTTCGCGATGACGCGATGTCGACCCTGCCCGATGCCAGCGTGGACCTGATCCTGTGCAACCCGCCGTTCCACCTCGGCACCTCGGTGCATGCCGGAGCTGCCCTGAAGCTGTTCGACGCCGCCGGACGAGTGCTGGCGCCGGGTGGTGAGCTGTGGGCCGTGTTCAACTCCCATCTTGCCTACGACGGACGGCTGAACCGCGCAGTCGGGCCGACCAAGGTCATGGGTCGCAACGCCAAGTTCACCGTCACCGTGTCGACGCGACCCGGCGCGACGCCACCCGGCAACGGGCCCGCGCAGCCGTTGGTCGTGTGATCGTCCAGACCCCCTCCCCTACCCAACAAGGAGACCCAGAGATGACAGAGAACTCCGGCAGCCAGCTCGACGCCGACACCGTGCGCTCCACGGTCGCGGGGCTGATGCCAGACCTCCTGGCCGAGCTGGAGGCGCTGGTCGCCATCCCGTCAATCGCTTTCCCCGGCTTCCCGTCCGAGCCCGTGCACGCCATGTCAGAGGCGGTCGTCGAGCTGTTCCGGGCGTCCGGGGTCGAGGACGTCCGGCTGCTCGAGATCCCCGGCGGCTATCCGGCCGTGTATGCCGACGTGCCCGGTCCCGCCGGCAGCCCGACCGTCCTGCTGTACGCGCACTACGACGTCCAACCCGCTCCCGTCGAGCAGGGGTGGGACACCGACCCCTGGACGGCGACGCGCAAGGACGACGGCCGCATCTACGGTCGCGGGGCGGCCGACGACAAGAGCGGACTGGTCATCCACGCGGGCACGATGCGCGCGCTCGCCGGGCGGCTCCCGGTGGGTGTGCGGATCCTCGTGGAGGGCGAGGAGGAGACGATCAGCCACCTCGAGGAGTACGTCGACGCCAACCCAGAGCTGTTCGCGTGCGACGCGTTCGTCATTGCGGATATGGGAAACCAGGAGGTTGGTCGCCCCGCGCTGACCACTGCTCTGCGCGGTGACGTGTCGTGCACGCTGCGGGTCCGCACGCTGGACCACGCCGTGCACTCGGGACTGTTCGGCGGCGCAGCGCCGGACGCGCTGGTCGCGCTGATCCACATGCTGGCCACGCTGCACGACGAGGAGGGGAACACCATCGTGCCCGGGGCCACCACGGGCGAGTGGGCGGGAGCCGACTTCGACGAACCGGCATACCGCCAGAGCTCCGGACTTCTCGACGGGGTGGACCTGGTCGGTAGCGGCACATTGGCGTCGCGCCTGTGGTCGAAGCCATCCGCGACGGTCATCGGCATCGACGCCCCGTCGGTGCACGATGCGTCCAACGTGCTGATCCCGGAGGCCACCGCGAAGGTCTCGATGCGGATCGTCCCCGGGGCCGATGCGGACCACGAGCTCGAGGCGCTCATTGCGCACCTGCGCTCGGTGGCGCCGTGGAACGTGATCGTGGAAGTCGAGAAGATCAAGGTTGGGTGGCCGTTCGCCGTCGACATGTCCGGGCCAGCGGTGCGGATGGCCAGCGAAGCTCTCGAGACCGCGTTCGGACGGCCGGTCGAGCAGATCGGGTCAGGCGGGTCGATCCCGCTGGTCGCCACGCTGAAGAAGGCCGCCCCCTCTGCTGAGGTCCTGCTGTGGGGCGCAGAGGACCTCGCCCTCGCGCGGATCCACGCTTCCAACGAGAGCGTCGACCCTCGCGAGATCGAGAACATGGTGGTGGCCCAGGTCCTGACCCTGCTGGGGATGGGCGAAACCCGGTAGGCCGGAGCCGCCAGGTGGCCAGAATGGGGACATGACAGTCCGTCCGCCGCACGTCACCTTCGCCGAGAGGGTCTCTGTGGCCACCGCGCCAGACCGGGATCGGTTCATCGACGCCGTCCGCGCCGGGAGCCTGCTCATCGTCGTGCTCGGCCACTGGCTGATGGCGACGGTGGTCGTCCAGGACGGCCACATCATCGGCGCGAACGCCTTGACCTCGATCCCGGCGCTGCAGCTGGCCACGTGGCTGCTGCAGGTCATGCCCTTGTTCTTCATCGCCGGCGGCTTCTCCAACATCACGGTCTGGCGCAGCCTGCGTCGTCGCGGGGTCGGCTACTCCGAGTACCTTCAGGGCCGCTTCGTCCGGTTGCTCCGGCCAACCCTCGTCTTCGTCCTCTTCTGGCACCTCGCCCTGCCGGCCGCAGCCGCCATGGGCATGAGCCAGGACCGTGTCGACGTCATCGGCCAGCTTCTGGGGCAACCGCTGTGGTTCCTGGGCGTCTACATCGCCGTGACCGCTCTGGCTCCGGCGATGGCGGCCTGGCATGAGCTCAGCCCGCGAATGGCGTTGGCAGTGCTGATCATCGGGGCGGTCGTCGTTGACTGGTTCCGTCTGGGCAGGGGGATGGAGAGCGTCGGCTACATCAACCTCGCGATCGTCTGGCTCTTCGCCCAACAGCTCGGATTCCTGTATGCCGACGGCTACCTCGCGCGGCTCACTCGAGCCACGCTGTGGGCCACCGTGGCAGGGTCGTTCGGGATGCTGGTGGTGTTGACGTCGTGGGGGCCCTACCCGGTGAGCATGGTGGGCCTGCCGGACGAGACCTCCAACATGACTCCCCCAACAATCTGCCTGCTGGTGCTCGCCGTAGCACAGACCGCGATCGCGATGCTGGTTCGCGACCGGGCATCTCGATGGCTCCAGCGCCCCGTGCCGTGGGCATCGGTCGTCCGCTTCGCCTCGATGGCGATGACCGTCTACCTGTGGCACCTGTCGGTGCTGGTCATCGCGTTCCTCGCCCTGTTCGGTCTGGGCATCGACCCTCCCGCCGCCGGATCGGGGCTCTGGTGGCTGACCAGACCGTTCTGGTTGCTCGGCCTCGCTCTCGTCCTCTCCGTCGTAGCGACCCTGCTCTCCCCGCTCGAGCGCGGCAGACGGCCCGCAGCGACCACGGCACCGAGCCAGTCGTCCGACCGGCGGGACAAAGAACCCGGCCCACAAAGGACAGGTGGAACACCCAGGACAACGCACGTCATCCTTGCGACGATCGGCTCCGGCGTGGGAGCCGCCCTGGCCTCGTTCGGGCTCCTGGGGTATGTCGCGAGCGGCCTTCTGCCTGCGCCCCACGGCAGCAGCGTGCTGCTGTTCGTGCCGGTCGATCCCATCCAGAACACCGTCTGCGTGCTCGTGGGCTTCGCCCTGTCCACGTTCGCAGCCCGGTGGTCCCGGCGGTCAGCCTGATCGCCAGGTCACCAGAACCCAGACGGGAATCCGCCCTCAGTCGACGAGGAAGCCCAACAGGTCGGCCCGGGTGAGGACCCCAACCGGCTTGCCGTCGTTGATGACCAGGAACGCATCCTCGGTCTCCAGGATGTGGCGAGCGGCGGATACAGGCTCGCCCGAACCGATCAGCGGCAGGGTCGCGCTCATGTGCTTGGAAACGGGATCGGCGAGAAGGGCCGTGCCGGCGAAAAGTGCTGTCAGCAAGTCGCGTTCACTGACCGAGCCGACAACCTCCCCGAGCACCACCGGCGGCTCCGCGTTGACCACAGGCATCTGTGAGACGCCGTACTCGCGCAGGATCTCGATGGCGTCGCGAACGGTCTCGGTGGGGTGCGTGTGCACGAGCGTCGGCAGGTCTCCGGCCTTGGCCGTGAGGACCTCTCCGACCGTGCGTCCACCGTCCTGGTGGATGAAGCCGTAGGACGCCATCCAGGTGTCGTCGAAGATCTTGGACAGGTAGCCACGACCGCCGTCGGGCAGGAGCACCACCACGACCGCGTCCGCCGGCAGGTCACGTGCCGCGCGCAGGGCCGCGACGACCGCCATACCGCAGGACCCTCCGACAAGCAGTCCCTCCTCAAGCGCCAGTCGCCTTGTCATCGCGAACGACTCGGCGTCCGACACGGCGATGACCTCGTCAACGACGGACGGATCGTAGGCGCGTGGCCACATGTCCTCGCCAACACCCTCGACGAGGTAAGGCCGTCCCGTGCCACCGGAGTAGACCGAGCCCTCAGGGTCGGCGCCGATGATCTGCACACGGCCGCTCGGGCGATCGGCCGAGACCTCGAGAAGGTAGCGGGCCGTGCCGGTGATCGTGCCGCCGGTGCCGATGCCCGCGACGAAGTGCGTGACCAGGCCATCGGTGTCAGCCCAGATCTCGGGACCTGTCGACAGGTAGTGGCTGTTGGGGCCCTCAGGGTTGGAGTACTGGTCGGGCTTCCAACCGCCTTCGATCTCCTTGGCCAGCCGGTCGCTGACCGAGTAGTAGGAGTCGGGGTGTTCGGGCCGCAACGCGGTGGGGGTCACGATGACCTCGGCGCCGTAGGCCTTGAGGACGTTGCGCTTGTCCTCGCTCACCTTGTCGGGGCAGACGAAGATGCACTTGTATCCGCGGCGCTGGGCGATCAGTGCCAGCCCCACCCCCGTGTTGCCCGAGGTCGGCTCGACGATGGTGCCGCCGGGCTTGAGCTCACCGGAGGCCTCAGCCGCGTCGATCATCCGAACGGCGATGCGGTCCTTGACCGAGCCACCGGGGTTCATGTACTCCACCTTGGCCAGGACAGTGCAGGCAATCTCTCCATTGACTCTGTTGAGCTTGACCAGGGGCGTGTTCCCGACGAGGTCGGCGATGTTCTCGGCATATTTCACCCGGTTATGGTCTCAGACTCCGAGACCGGTCGCCGGACCGAACCTCCACCGTGGTCGATGGAGGGATTCGGGACAAAGCGATGGGTGACCTCGTTACCGTGGTGGAAGGCCACCACGTGGCATTGAGTGCGACTCGACGACGAAGGGCTGACAGGCATGGGTAGGGCGCGACGGGCACGCAAGATTGCGGCGACCGCTGCCTACGGTGGCGGCGTCGGGGCTGCCGGAATCGGCCTGATCACCCTCGTGGGCTACGGCGTGCTCAAGGCTGAGGTACTGCTGGCCAGACGCCTCGTGGGCCAACCCTTCGAGGGCGCTCCCGACGACGATGCGCTGTATGGCGCAGGCCTGGGTCAGCCCATCGAGCTCGTGGTGCTCGGCGACAGCAGCGCCGCGGGTATGGGCGCGGACGTGGCACATCAGACGGTCGGGGCCATCGTCGCCAACGGTGTCGCGGCGCTGAGCGGACGACCGGTCCGCCTGACCAACGTCGCTGTCATCGGCGCCGAGTCCTCGGGCCTCGAGGTACAGCTCGCCACCGCGCTGGGCATGGTTGCCAAGCCTGACGTCGCCGTCATCCTGATCGGCGCCAATGACGTCACCCACCGGATCGACAAGTCCATTGCTGTGCGTCACCTCGAACAGACTGTGCGCGCCCTGCGTGCGACCGACTGCGAGGTCGTCGTCGGAACCTGCCCCGACCTGGGCACCATCGAGCCGGTGGCCCAACCACTGCGGCTTCTGGCCCGCCGGTGGAGTCGCGACCTGGCCGCGGCTCAGACCGTCGCCGTGATCGAGGCCGGTGGCCGCACCGTCTCCCTGGGCGATCTCCTCGGCAGCGAGTTCGCCAAGCAATCACACGAGATGTTCAGCCACGACCGGTTTCACCCGTCGCCAGCCGGCTATGCCCGGGTGGCCGCTGTCCTGCTGCCCAGTGTCTGCGACGCCCTGGGCCTGTGGACGGACCCAATGGACCACCGTCCGGGCGTCCGTCGCACCGCGCGTGTCGACCCCGTCGCGGTGGCTGCAGTGAAAGCAGTCCGTGACGCCGGCACCGAAGTGAGCGCGACGGCGGTCGGGGGTCAACAAGGTGGTCCCCGAGGGCGATGGGCCATGGTCCTGCGCCGCCTCCAGCCGGCCGGCATACCCGGCTCGGCGGCGAATTCGGCAGGAGACGAAGCCCACACCCCGAAAGCCCCTTCACCGCAATAACATCAACGGCAAACATCAACGGCGGATCCAGCCGACGCTGTCCTCGGCCTGCTCAATCTGTTTGAGTGGTGCCAACAAGCCCTTGAGCTGTCCCACGGCTGTCCCACAGCTGTCCCACGAAGGAACGAGGAATCATGTCCGAAGCCGTCATCGTCTCCACCGCGCGTAGCCCCATCGGCCGGGCGTTCAAAGGCTCGCTCAAGGACATCCGCCCGGACGACCTGGCGGCTGCCGTGGTGACCGCGGCCTTGGCCAAGATCCCCGGCCTGGACCCCAAGCTCATCGACGACCTCTATCTCGGGTGCGCCGAGCCGTCGGGCGAGCAGGGCGCGAACATGGCCCGCGTGGTGGCGATCCTGGCCGGTTTCGACCACCTGCCCGGCGCCACGGTCAACCGCTTCTGCGCGTCCTCGGTGCAGACCACCCGGATGGCCTTCCACGCGATCAAGGCCGGCGAGGGTGACATCTTCATCAGCGGCGGCGTGGAGTGCGTATCGCGCTACAAGGACTTCGCCGGTCCGGGCGGCGCCATGGCCGACACCCAGAACCCGAAGTTCGCGGAGACCCAGGCCCGCAACGCCCAGATCGCCATCGACAACTCCACCTGGACCGACCCACGCGAGCTCGGGCTGATGCCCGACGTCTATCTCTCGATGGGTCAGACCGCCGAGAACGTCGCGACGCTGCGCGGCATCTCCCGGGCTCGACAGGACGAATGGGGCGTCAGCAGCCAGAACCGCGCCGAGAAGGCCATTGCCGATGGCTTCTTCGCCCGCGAGATCACCCCGATCACCACGCCGGACGGCACCGTGGTCTCCACCGACGACGGCCCGCGTGCCGGCGTCACGCTCGAAGCCGTCTCGGCGCTCAAGCCGGTGTTCCGCGCGGATGGCACCATCACCGCCGGCAACTGCTGCCCGCTCAACGACGGCGCGGCCGCAGTCGTGGTCATGAGCGACACCAAGGCCCGCGAGCTGGGACTCACCCCGCTTGCCCGCATCGTGTCCACCGGCCTGACCGCCCTGTCCCCGGAGATCATGGGTCTGGGCCCGGTGGAGGCCTCTCGTCAGGCGCTGGCGCGAGCGGGCATGTCCATGAACGACATGGACCTGGTCGAGATCAACGAGGCGTTCGCCGTGCAGGTGCTGGCGTCCATGGACGACCTGGGCATCGACCCCGACAAACTCAACGTCCACGGTGGCGCGATTGCTCTGGGCCACCCGTTCGGCTCCACCGGTGCCCGCATCACCACGACGCTGCTCAACGGCCTGACCGCTCGAGATGGGCAGTTCGGCCTCGAGACCATGTGTATCGGCGGCGGCCAGGGCATGGCCATCATCTACGAACGCCTGAGCTGACCCGCCCAAACCACTCGCCTTGGTGCTCCGAAACCACCGAATCAACACACGCCAGGACTCGAAACGGTGGTTTCGGAGCAACAAGCTGATGAAAACGCGGGACAGGCCGGTATGCGCGGTCAGACCAGCTCGCGGCGCAGGCTCGCCAGATCGGCCGCCAGCGTTCGGGTCAGGGCGACGG
>JABBOX010000261.1 GCA_012927555.1 Phycicoccus sp. | reverse complement strand
CTCAAACAATGGCGCGGAATCGCGACCCGCTACGACAAATACGCCCTGACCTACCTCGGAGGCGTCACCCTCGCCGCCATCGTGATCCACCACCGCGTCCGCAGTTAACAGACACGCCCTAGTCGGTTCGGGGTCGGCTACTCGTCGGGTTCGATCAGCTGGTCTGGATGGATCGCCTCACCAGGGTCAATCACCTCGGCGGAACTTGCCTCTTGGCCGGCTTTGACGCCCAGCAGACGGTCGATCTCTTCCTGGGGCAGCGGACCCTCGCTGGAGGAGGCCGCCACCACGAGATCACCCACAAGCTCGATCTCGGACTGCAGCTCGCCATCTGTGAGGCTGTCTTGGGCGTCCGACATATGAGCGATTCTACGCAGCAGCAGACGGGCCACGTCGAGCAATCTCCAAAACCTCATACCCAAGGATTTGTCGTGGCCACCGGTGCGGCGATGATGATGAGCATGCAACGGTCTTCAGGGCAAGAACGCCGGAACGACCAGGCGACCCCCCACGAGGTGTGGCCGATCGAGGATCGCGGCTCGTTCACCCATGGGGTATGCCGGTCGTGCACCTGGTCGGGCCCCGGGCGCCGATCGCGTGGGGTCGCTGTCAAAGACGCCGAGCGGCATGCGCGGTCTGGCTGCGGGAGCGCTGAGAACCCCGAGTCAGCACCAGATGTTGCGTCGGGCCGGGAGCGCCTCACGGCACGTGGCCGCTCGTAGCGGCTTGATTTGGGACCCGGGGCTACCGCGGCCCGACGCCCTAAAACTGTAACCCGCGAACCACGGTCAACGCCTCAAGATCCCTGGACGAGTTCGCCAGCGGGTTCGCCGGACGGGTTCGCTAGACGAGATCGCCCTGGCGCCACAGGCGGGCGCACGCCTCAAGGTCATCCCCCGTGGTCAGCAACGACGCCGCACGCCGGGTCTGTGCCGAACCCCACAGCGGGTCGTGGGGCTCAGCGTCGTTTGCGCGCTGCGCCCGCCCCGCCGCAACCACGCGACAGAACGACGAAGCCCGCTCCAGTGCGATGGCCAGGTCGCCCTCAAACACACCGGTCAGGATGGCGTCGGTGAGCTCTTGCACCTCCGCGGGTCCGGGGGGATCGGCGACACCGGCAACCACATGCGGAACATCGGCAAACCGGATGCCGGCCGCGTAGTCCGCGCTGGCACCCACGGCGTCACGGCATACCCACTCCCGCAGCGCATAGAGCCGCCACAACGCGCCGGGAAGACTGCGCGCCGGACGGTCCGCCCACAGCTCGGCGAGCGTGGAGAGCCCGAGGTCCTCGACCAGCGCGACGAGCTTGGCCGTCAGCGCAGGATCGTGAGCCGCCCTGCCCGTCTTGACGATGACGGCAGCAGTCTCGTGAGCGACCTCGGTGACGCGAGCAGGGTCGAGCGACTCCGGCCCACCGCGGGAGTCCATCGACAGCGGGGTGAAGAACGCGGGTCGCCGAGGGTTCGCGCGCTGCTCGCCGGCCTCGGTCATCCGCCAATTTTCGCACGGGGCTAGAGGGACTGGAAGCCGGTGACCGTCAGGACCGCTTCGCCGGCTTCGTCGGACGCTTCGAGGTCGACGACCGCGGTGACGCCCCAGTCGTGATCGCCCTCGGGGTCGTCGATGACCTGGCGAACCAGCCAGCGCCCGGGTTCCTTGGCGATCTGCAGCATCTGCGGGCCCCTCGCGTCCGGTCCGGCGCCGATCGAGTCGTGCTCGTCGAAGTAGGCCTGGATCGCGTCCTCCCAGGCGTCCTGGCCGAAGTCGGGGTCCAGCTCGCCGAGGTCGATCCACCGGCGCAGCGAGGCCAGCTGCACACGCCGGAACATCGCGTTGCGGACCAGGACGCGGAAGGCACGCTCGTTCGAGGTGATCGGTTTGGGTTGCGCCGCAAGGCCATCAGGTGTGATCGGCACAATGGCATGGTTAGCAAGCTCAGGGTCGACGAGCTGCTCCCACTCGTCGAGCAGGCTGGAGTCGGTCTGGCGCACGAGCTCGCCGAGCCACTCGATCAGGTCGATGAGCTCCTCGGTCTTGGCATTGACCGGGACGCTCTGACGCAGCGCCTTGTAGGCATCCGACAGGTAGCGCAGCACCATGCCCTCGGATCGGGTCAGCCCATAGAACGCGACGAGCTCGCCGAACGTCATCGCCCGCTCGAACATGTCGCGGACCACCGACTTGGGCGACAGCGCCGTCTCGACGATCCACGGATGACCTTGGCGATACATCTCGTAGGTGGCCTCGAGCAGCTCGAGCAGTGGCTGGGGCCAGGTGATGTCCTCGAGCAGCTCCATCCGCTCGTCGTACTCGATGCCCTCGGCCTTCATCTGCCCGACCGCCTCGCCCCGGGCCTTGAACCGCTGGGCGGAGAGCACCGGGCGTGGGTCCTCGAGGGTTGCCTCCAGGATGGAAACGATGTCGAGCGCGTATGTCGGCGACTCGCGATCCAGGACGTCGAACGTCGCGAGGGCGAAGGTCGACAGCGGCTGGTTGAGGGCGAAGCCGAACTGCAGGTCCTCGGTCACCCGCATGGTGCGTCCGGCCTCGTCCGGGGGGTCGATCCGCTCCACGACGCCGGCGCTGAGCAACGAGCGGTAGATCTCGATCGCCCGTCTGGACAGCCTGGCCTGGTTGCGTGGCTCCTCGTGGTTGTCGCGCAGGAGCTGACGCATCGAGATGAACGGATCGCCCTCTCGCGCAATGACATTGAGCAGCATGGAGTGGCTGACCCGCATCTTGGAGACCAACGGCTCGGGCTCGGCCTCGACCAGCTTGTGGAAGGTCGCCTCGTTCCAGCTGACGAACCCCTCGGGCGGCTTCTTGCGCTGGATCTTGCGGATCTTCTTCGGGTCGTCACCGGCCTTGGCCACGGCCTTGTGGTTCTCGACGTCGTGGTCGGGGGCCTGCACCACCACCGTCCCGGACGTGTCGTAGCCGGCTCGCCCCGCCCGCCCGGCGATCTGGTGGAACTCCCGGGCCTTCAGCACCCGCTGGCGGGACCCGTCGTACTTGGACAGCCCGGTGAACACGACGGTGCGGATCGGCACGTTGATGCCCACGCCGAGGGTGTCGGTGCCGCAGATGACCTTGAGATAGCCGGCCTGCGCGAGCTGCTCGACCAGGCGCCGGTACTTGGGCAGCATCCCGGCGTGGTGGACCCCGATTCCGTGACGCACCAACCGTGAGAGCGTCTTGCCGAAGCCGGACGAGAACCTGAACCCGCCGATCAGGGCGGCGATCTCGTCCTTCTCCTCACGGGTGCAGACGTTGACCGACATCAGGGCCTGGGCGCGTTCGAGAGCTGAGGCCTGGGTGAAGTGAACGACATAGACCGGGGCCTGATGTGTCGACAACAGCTCCTCGAGCGTCTCGTGCAGCGGCGTGATGGCGTAGGAGTAGCTCAACGGCACCGGTCGATCGGCAGAGGTGACGATCGCCGTGGTGCGCCCGGTGCGTCGGACCAGATCGGTCTGGAAGCGTTCGACGTTGCCCAAGGTCGCTGACATCAGGATGAACTGGGCCTGCGGCAGCTCCAGGATCGGCACCTGCCAGGCCCACCCGCGTTCGGGGTCGGCATAGAAGTGGAACTCGTCCATGACCACCTGGCCGATGTCGGCACCCGTGCCCTCGCGCAGCGCGATGTTGGCCAGCACCTCGGCGGTGCAACAGATCAGCGGTGCCTTGGAGTTGACGGCCGCGTCGCCGGTCATCATGCCGACGTTGGCCGCGCCGAAGATGTCACAGAGAGCGAAGAACTTCTCCGACACCAGCGCCTTGATCGGTGCCGTGTAGAACGTGCGCTTGCCCTGGGCCAACGCGGCGAACTGCGCGCCGGTCGCCACCAGCGTCTTGCCCGACCCGGTGGGCGTCGACAGGATCACGTTCGACCCCGTCATGATCTCGATGACGGCCTCTTCCTGCGCCGGGTAGAGCGTGATCCCCTGCTCACCCACCCAGGTGACGAACGCGTCATACAGGGCGTCCGGTTCGGGCGGTGAGGGGATCAGATCGGTGAGCAACATAAGGCCCCCATCGTGCCTTACCGGGCGGCGGCGTCTTCCTCGCGGAGTCGGGGCTCGGTCCGCTTCTCGGGGTGCACGCCGAACTTGTCCGCGTAGAACGCACGGACCAGGTCCATGTCGGCCACGACGTCGTCGGTCGGCATGAACGTCGGGCCGAAGCCGATGGTGCGGGTCGGGCCGTCGATGAAGCCCATGCTGATCGGCAGGCCCGCCAGCTTGGCGATCCGATAGAAGCCGGACTTCCAGTAGTCAACTTCTTTGCGAGTGCCCTCTGCGGCGAGGATCAGCAGGAACGGTTCGCCGCTCCTGGCGTCGGCGATCAGGTCGCGCACCACGCCGGCGGGGTTCTGGCGATCCACGAAGATGGCACCGTTGGCGCGCAGCAGCGGGCCGAGTGGCGTATGCCCCATCTCTTCCTTGATCAGCACCCGCGGGGGGACGCCACCGCTCCACATCAGCAGGAGCATGGCGACCCAGTCCCAGTAGGACGTGTGCGGGGCGCCGACCAGGATGCCCGACCTGGGGACCTCGCCCACCGTGTGCCAGCCGCCAAGTCGGATCAAGCCCCGGGCAAAGGCCTTGCGCACGGTCATGCCATTTCTTCGCACGGTCATGCCACTCCTCGGAGAGCTGGGGAATGACAAGCGTATCGGGGTTCCAACATGGCGAAGCCGGGAGGATTCCAGGCCCTGACGGCGCCGCACGTGCCAGACTGCGGAGGCCGCGCCGAGAGAGGTCGGGGAATGGGGCAGCCAATCGCGGGTGACGGGAGACCTGAGGGCATGAGGGGGACGAAGGACACACCACCGGCGGGATTCGTGGACTTCGTTGTCTCTCGCGGACCGGCGTTGCACCGCACCGCCGTGCTGCTGACCGGCCAGGAGCGGGCCGCCGAGGACCTGGTGCAGATCGCGCTTGCCAAGGCCTGGCCATCCTGGACCCGGATCGATGCCAATCCCGAGGCCTACGTCCGGCGGATCATGATCAACGAGTTCGCGTCCGACTCGCCACGGCGCCAACGCGCGGCCGTCGTGCTGCGCTTCTTCCACAACTACAGCGAGGCGGCCACCGCGGAGGCGATGGGCACGAGGGTCAGCACCGTGAAGTCCCAGACCTTCGACGCTCCGGCGAACCTGCCTGACACGCTCCGCGAGGAGGCCGACGCCGCGGCACACCCGGATGTCGACGCCCTGATGGCCGGTGCCCGGCGTCATCTTGCCTCCACGCGGCGACGTCGGCGTTCGGCCCTCGGGGTGACGACCGTGGCAGTCCTGCTGGTGGGTGGACTCATCGCCACGACGAGCTCAGTGCGCCAGCCGACGCGTCCTCCGTCGACGCAGCCTGTATCGCCACGTCTTGGATCGCCTCAGCTTCCCGACCCCGGCCCGTTCACCGTCAACGCTGGTGGTGGCGGCTTCCCGGAATACTCCCAGGGCATGAAGCGGGTCACCGTCCTGGACTCGCCGATGCTCGAACGGGCCACGGGCTCGATCATCATTCCCACCACGCCCGGGCGACATCTGGCTGTGCGCATGTCGTGCACGCCCACCGGCAACGTGGAGAACACGCTTGAGTGGGAAAACCGGATGCTCGCACGGTTCACCGGCCCGGACGGCACGAGTCAGGCAACATGCAGCGGCACGGCCGGCGGCAACGACCAGATCGGTATCGCTGTCGCGGCGAAGACCACCGTGCTGGCGAATGTCTTCGTCAGCCACGAGCCCAGCCCGAACCTGCCCTCGCTGTTCAAGAACGCGCAGATCCATGTGGCCATCTATGAGAGCGTCCCGTGGGAGGACTATCCCGTCCCGCCGCGACCGGCCGACCTGGACACCAACCCTGAGTACGCCTGGTGGAGCGGGCCGGGCGAGGTGCAGGTCCAGGGACCGAAGACGCCGCAGGAGGCCAACAAGCCGCTCACCTTCACTCAACCGTTCGCCCGAGAGCTCGTTCTCAACCTTCAGGTCCGCGGGCCTGGCCGGTTGCGGGTGCTCATCAACGGCAAGGACATCGGCAGGCAGCTCGACGACTGGATGCTGACCGAGGGCACGTTCATCAGCTTCTGGGACTACCGCAGCACGGGCTTCACCCACCCCCTCGACCCTGCGTTCACGGTTGATCCCGCGGGTGCCACCGACGTGACGACCCCACCGGGCTCACCCGTGACGGTCACGATCATCCCGCGCGACTTTCAGGGGCCGGACTGGCAGATCACGGTGGGGCCGGATCCAGGCAACGTTGGCTGAACCGGCAGGATCACCGACAGGTGCGCGGGATCCGGTCGGAGGTCAGCCGGCTGCGGGCAGGGACGCCTCGATCAGCTCGACGATCTCGGGGGCGTCGGGCGCAACCGTCGGACGGAAGCGGTGCACCTCGCCGTCCGGGGTGACCACGAACTTCTCGAAGTTCCACTTCACGTTGCCGGCCTTGCCGTTGGCATCAGGCGTCTTGGTCAGCTCGGCGTAGAGCGGATGCTGCGAGCGCCCGTTCACCTTGACCTTCTCGAACATCGGGAAGGTGACGCCGTAGGTGGTCGAGCAGAACGTCTGGATGGCCTCGGAGCTGCCGAGCTCCTGCAGGAACTGGTTGCTCGGGAATCCCAGCACGGTGAAACCCCGGTCGCCATACGTCTTCTGCAGCTCCTCGAGCTTCTTGTACTGGGGGGTGAGGCCGCAGCGGGAGGCCACGTTGACGATGAGCTTGACCTTGTCGGCGTACTGGGAGAGCGAGGTCGTCTCGCCGTCGATGGTCACGAGCGGTATGTCGTTCAGGATCAGGGCAGCGGTGTCGTTGAGGGTCACGCCAGTACACAACACTGAGATCGGCGAGACTAGTCCCGCCCGACGCCCTGTCTCCCGAAAGGACCACCGACCTTGTCCCAGACCGCCAGTGCGCCGAGCCACGTTGAGGTCACGCCGCGCCGAGCCTGGCGGGCGCTCGGGGTGCTGCTCATCGGGATGTTCATGTCGCTGCTGGACGCGACCATCGTCAACGTTGCCCTGCCGACGATCCGCACGAGCCTCAACGCCTCGGAGTCGACCCTGTCGTGGATCATCTCCGGCTACGCGCTCGCGTTCGGTCTCGCCCTCATCCCCGCCGGGCGGCTCGGTGACCGTTACGGGCACAAGTGGGTCTTCTTCAGCGGTCTGGCTCTGTTCACTGTGGCAAGTCTCGCGTGCGGGCTCGCCCAGGGCGGCACCGAGCTCGTCGTTGCGAGAGTCGTCCAGGGACTCGCCGGCGGTATCTTCGTCCCGGCCGTGACGGCATACATCCAGCTTCTTTTCACCGGCCGCACCCGTGGCAAGGCCTTCGCCATCATGGGCGCCGTGATCGGCGTCTCCTCAGCGCTCGGCCCCCTGATCGGCGGACTGCTGATCCAGGCGTTCGGCGACACCAACGGCTGGCGTCTGGTGTTCGTCGTCAACCTGCCGATCGGCATCGTCGCCCTGATCGCAGCGTTCTTCCTGCTGCCCGCGGGCTCTGAGAACCACGGAAAGTCAAGCGGCGTAGACGTTCTCGGCCTCGTGCTCCTCTCGGGCGGACTTGTCGCGATCCTCGTGCCGCTGATCGAGGGACAGGACCGCGGCTGGCCCCTGTGGACGTATCTGTCGCTGGTGGCAGGCGTCGCGATGATCGTGCTCTTCGGCGCGTGGGAGGTCGCCGTCGCCAAGCGTGGCAAGAGCCCCCTCGTTCCGCCACACCTGTTCTCGCACCCGGCGTTCACCGGCGGCGTGATCCTCGCGCTCGTCTACTTCGCCGCCTTCGTCAGTATCTTCTTCACGATTTCGATCCTGTGGCAGGCCGGCCTGGGCCATACCGCCCTCGAGTCCGGGATCGTCTCGATCCCGTTCGCCCTCGGCAGCATCGTCGGCGCCTCACAGAGCGGCAAGCTCGCGGCCAGGATCGGCCGACGGGTGCTGGTGATCGGCGCCGGGATGGTCGCGCTCGGACTCACCGCGCTCTGGCTCGTTCTCCTGCTCTCGTCACCGGGTGGCCTGACGAGCTGGGATCTGCTCGGGCCCCTCCTGGTCGCCGGAACGGGAAGCGGGCTGTTCATCGCCCCCAACGCCCAGTTCATCATCGCCACAGTCGATCGCCCGGAGGCTGGTGCGGCGAGCGGAGTCATTGCCACGATGCAGCGTCTCGGCAGTGCCATCGGTATCGCCATCATCGGCAGCGTCTTCTTCGGCACCCTCGCGCTGCCCACGAACCACCGCCCGACCGCCGCGGATCTCGCCACCGGATTCACCCACAGCGCCGTGTCGGCCCTCGCCGTCAGCGCGGCGTTCGCGGTGGTCGCGTTCCTGCTCGTCTTCGCCCTGCCGAAGCGAGCGGAGTCAGCCCCGGAAGGAGCGCTCCAGCTCGGAGGCGCCGACATGGAAGCTGAGCCACTGGACCAGCGGCACCGAGGCTCGTAGCGCCGTCACCACCTTGTCCTTCGCCGCCGCCGTGGCCAGCCACGGTTCGACCGGCCAGTCCTGCCAGGTGACCAGACCCTTCATCCGCAGCAGCTCGACCCGGGGGTGATCCTTCGGGTAGCCGCGCGGCGCCGTCTTGAGCGTGCTCGCCGCGGTGATCCTCAACCCGGCCCGCCCGACGTCGTCCACGATCTTGACCAACGCCTCGCCGGTCGGATCGAGAGCCACCGCCCGGCGGTAGCGGGCCAGCTGATCCGTCGCGAACACGTACGTGCCGCTGGCCACCGCGAGCCCGCTGGCGGAGACCTGCACATAGCCGTGGTTGGCGAACGTGGCCCCGGCATGGGTCTTGTAGGGCGTCTTGTCGGCGCTGAACCGGACGTCGCGATGGGGCCGGAACATCTTCGCGTCACCGAACTCGTCGCAGAGCTCGGCCAGCAGGGCCTCCATCGGCTCGCGCACCGCTTCGTCGTAGACCTGCTTGTGCGACTGCCAGTAGGCCCGGGAGTTGTCGACCTCCAGGCCCTCGTAGAAGTCAAGGGCGGCGTCGGTCCAGCCGGAGAAAGTCATCGACGCAGTCTGGCACCAAGCCACTCGTTGACGGGAGACTTGGCGCCATGGCCAAGCTGATCTATACAGCGATCACGTCGCTCGACGGCTATGTCGCGGACCGGGACGGCAACTTCGACTGGGCTGCGCCGGACGAGGAGGTGCACGCCTTCGTCAACGACCTCGAACGACCGATCGGCACCTATCTCCTCGGGCGCCGGATGTACGAGGTGATGGCCGTGTGGGAGACGGCGGACTTCCTCATCGACCAGCCGTCCGTCATACAGGACTTCGCTTCGATATGGCGGGCGGCCGACAAGGTCGTGTACTCCACGACGCTGGGGACCGTGTCGAGTGCCAGGACGCGGATCGAGCGAGTCTTCGACCCTGAGGCCGTCCGGCAGATGAAGGCGTCAGCGACACGTGACATCAGCGTGGGCGGGCCCGACCTGGCCGGGCAGGCGATCAGAGCGGGGTTGGTCGACGAGTGCCACCTGCTGATCGCGCCCGTCGTGGTGGGAGGCGGCAACCAGGCTCTGCCAGGCGGCATCCGGATGAACTGTGAGCTGTTGGACGTACGCCGTTTCGGCAGCGGCGTGGTTCATCTCCACTATCGAATCAAGACGTGAGGCGACAGCAACGCTCAAATCGCTCGGCGATAGGGACTTTGGTCCCTATCCCGGCCGGCGCAGGGACGGGGATCCTGAGTGTGGGTCGAGGGTTCGCTGAGGGTTCCTTGGGCGAGTCGAAGCCCAACTGTCCCGGCTACCGCGACCGAGGTGTTGCCAATGTCCCCCGCCCGCGCACGTAAGTCCGCCCACGTCGCCGCCGCGCGCCCAGATCGAAACCGCGTCGAGCCAGTTCTGGTGGGCGCTATCGGCGAGAACGCCTTGATCCAGCCTCACAGACACTCCGACCGGTCAGCCCCGCACGCGTGGGCCGGTCGCGGCTTCGAGACCCCCACCCGTACGACGACCCCTGCAACTACCTCGGCTGAGACCCGCGTCGAGAACATAAGGCCCGAGTCCATGACTCGGGTCAACCGATCAGACAGACGTCTTTCGACCGCCGAAGATCCGATCCACGAGGGAGGGCTTTGGCGGACACGCGCAGCGCTTGGACTTCGGCACACCGGCCATCACCTGGCTGACGTGCTGGCCGCAGCCGGCCCACGATGGGTTGCCACATCTACGGCAGGTCACCTGTCGACACATCGGGCGTTCCTCCTGGAGGGTTGATCGAACGAAGGGCCCAGCATACCCCCAGGGGTTTATTTGCCTCGCGCCGAGACAGCTGGTGAGAAAGCTTCCGAAAGGCCTGGAGACGGGTCCGGAATGATGAGACCGGCCGGGCAGTTGTCCTCACCATGTCGACGACGAAGGTTCTGGTGTGTTTCCACGCACATCCCGACGATGAGGTCTTCACCACCGGTGGGGTCATGCGCCTCGCTGCCGACGCCGGTCACCGCGTGGTGCTGGTGACTGCAACCGATGGCGCGCTGGGTGAGGTGCCGGAGGGGTTGCTGGCTGAGGGCGAGCTGCTCGTCGACCGACGCCGCCGTGAGCTGGAGACCTCCGCCCGCGCACTGGGCGTGCACCGGCTGGAGATGCTCGGCTACCCGGACTCAGGGATGGCCGGCACCGCTGACAACGCGCGGGCCGACGCGTTCTGCAACGTGGACGTCGAGGTCGCCGCCGAGCGGCTGGCGCAGCTGCTGATCGAGGAGGGCGCGGACGTGCTCACCGTGTACGACCCGCATGGCAACTACGGACACCCCGACCACATACAGGTGCACGTCGTCGGGGTCCGGGCTGCGGAGCTTGCCGGGGTCGCCCACGTCTACGAGGCGACCGTGAATCGCGACCACATGTTCAGGCTCATGGCCGCCAACCCGCAGTGGGCGGACGAGGCCGCGCCGCCGGACGTTTCGGAGTTCGGCCTTCCCGAGTCGGAGATCACCACCGTCGTGGACGTCCGCGCTGCGATGGCCGCGAAGCGCTCAGCAATGGCCGCGCACGAGTCTCAGGTGGGCGACTTTGGCCCCTTCCTGGCGATGCCCGACGAACAGGTCGAGGCTGCCTTCGGCCAGGAGTCCTTCCGCCGCCACGGTCACTCCGCCGACCCTGGTGGCACGGCCGTCCTGGAGAACGCGCTCCCGCTCTGAACGCACTCCCGCGCTCGCTTTGGAAGCCTCCCGCACCGCGAGCTGATCCTGGGTGAACCCCGCGGACACCCGGCTCGTGTCAAGGGAATGGCAACAAAGCGGAGCCTGGTGGTGGCGGCAGGACTCGGTGTTGACGCCTACGTCCACTGGCACCTCGCCCCGGGCTTCGACGGGGTCACGGGCACGGCGAGCCCACAGATCAGCCAGGGCCAGCTGTTCCGCGTCGAGACCGTATTGGCTTTGATCGCAATGGTATTGGTGGTCGTGACCCGCCGGCGCCTGGCCGCGATGGTGGCCTTGCTGATCGCGGCGGGCGGCTTGGGTGCAGTACTGCTGTTCGCGTATGTCGACGTGGGCGGTTGGGGTCCGCTGCCCAAGATGTACGACCCCTTCTGGTACCCCGAGAAGATCATCAGCGCCGTCGCCGAAGCCGTCGCCGCACTGGGCGCGTTCTGGCTGCTGGTGATGCCGCCCGAAGGTCACTTGGCCAGAGCCGAAAAGCCCTGGTAGACAATGATGGCCGGCCACACGATGCCCTCGAGCACCGCGAGCAGGTATCCCCCGAGCGTGTCGGCCTGTTGCCAGAAGAACACCCACGCGCCGAACATGCCGATCCCGTAGACGGCGCCGCCGCCCGCAGCGGCACCGGCGTTGTTGTTGCTCACGTTGACCCACCTCTCGTCGTCGCGACCTGAGCGACATTCTCCTCGAAACCTCGCCCGCGGACATGACTACAAAGAGCCCCCGTGATCGCGACGAGCCCCGTCACAGCAGAGAGCCCGGTCACGGCGACGACCCAGCATCGGTGGCGAGGCGCACGAGGATCAGGATGCTGCGGTGGGTCAGCTCGACGAGCAGCGCCCCGGCAGCGCCCACGACCGCGGCGATCGTCAGACGCAGGGGCGAGACCTCGAGCAGGAAGATGCCTTGGCCCAGTGCTGGCACGGCGACGATGACAGCGACGATGAGCGCCATGCCGGCGACCAGGCCGAGCTTCCAACCGGTGAGCGGCCGGGCGAGGACCAGCAGCGTCCACAACGAGATGATGAGCACCGTCAGGGTCGCCGTCGTTCGTCCTTCTGCCACGTCCGCGCCGTGATCAAGCAGGGTGGTCGCGAAGTACGCCGTATAGGCGCCGATACCGGTGACGATGCCGACGGGGATCGCGAACCGCAGCACCCGATTCAGGAACCCCGGCACGTATCTGCGGTGGTTCGGACCGAGAGCGAGCGCGAAGCCGGGGATGCCGATCGTGACCGCGGAGATCAGCGTCAGCTGGATCGGCGCGAACGGGTAGGCGGTGTGGGTGAACGCCACGATCACCGCGAGGACCAGGGAGTAGACGTTCTTGACCAGGAACAGGTTCGCGGCCCGCTCGATGTTGGCGACCACCCGGCGGCCCTCGGCGACGACGTCAGGAAGGTGAGCGAAGCGCCCGTCCAGCAGGACCAGCTGAGCCACAGCTCGGGTAGCGGCGGCACCGTTGCCCATCGCGACTCCGATGTCGGCATCCTTGAGCGCGAGGACGTCGTTGACCCCGTCGCCGGTCATGCCGACGACGTGGCCGCGGTGCTGGAGCGCCCCGACCATGGCCCGCTTCTGGTGTGGTGTCACCCGGCCAAAGACACTGTGTTGCTCGAGCACTTCGGCCAGCTCATCGACATCCGCGGGCAGGGTGCGCGCGTCGACCGCATCGGCGGCGCTGCGCGCGCCGGGCAGGTGCAGCTTCGCAGCGACCGCGCCGACCGTGCGGGGGTTGTCGCCTGAGATGACTTTCAGCGTGACGCCCTGGTCGGTGAAGTAGGCCAGTGTCTGCTCGGCGTCCTCCCGCAGCTGCTCGACGAACATTACGAGGGCATCCGGAACGAGGTTCGCAGGGAGGTCGGTATCACCGTGGACACCGGTATCACCGTGGACACCGGAGTCGGTATGAGCGAGCAGAAGGACCCGGGAGCCCTCGGCCGCGAACGCGTCGGCACGATCTCGGGCGCTGGTCTGCTCCTTGGTCACCGGCGAGTGGAGGACCATCTCCGGCGCACCCAGCACCCAGCTGCCGTGTCCCTCCGTGACGACCGCCGACCACTTCCGGGCCGAGGAGAACGCAACCGCGTCGACCTGCTGCCAGTGCGAGGCCGGTATGAAGTCCGCCGTCGCCGCCGTCGCCGCGTTCGCATCACCGGTCCGGGCCAGCAGACCCAGCGCGTTGCGCACGTCGGGTTCGTGCGCGCCCGAGCACAGCTCCAACCTGTCGAGCCGAACACTTCCGTCCGTGAGCGTCCCCGTCTTGTCCAGGCAGACGACGTCGACTCGCGCGAGCGCCTCCACCGCGGGCAGCTCCTGCACGAGCGTGGAGCTGCGGGCGAGGGTGATCGTGGCGATCATGAACGCGAGGCTGGTGAGCAGCACCAGCCCCTCGGGAACCATACCCACCAGCGCCGCGACGGTGCCGGTCACAGCGTCCTGCCAGCCGTGGTTGTCCGGGCTGCTGAACTGGCTCCAGATCAGGAACGGCGACACCAGGGCGATCGTCACGGCGATCCACCGCAGCAACCGGTTCGTGTCGGCGACGAGCTCGGAGTAGGTGACCGTGAACCGGCGAGCCTCGATGGTCAAACCTGTCGAATAGGCGTCCGCACCAACGGCGGTGGCCTGGAAGTGGCCTTGACCGGCGACCACGATCGAGCCTGACAGCACCTGATCACCGGTCACTTTGGCGACAGGCTCCGCCTCGCCGGTGAGCAGCGACTCGTCCACCTCCAGACCTGCCGACTCGCGCACCAGCCCGTCAGCCAGGACCTGGTCCCCGGCGCGCACGTCGAGCAGATCGTCCAGGACAACGGCGCCCACATCGACATCGAGCGGGGTGCCGTTGCGGACCACCCGAGCGCGCGGCGCGTTGAGCAGCGCGAGCCGGTCGAGGACCCGTTTCGCGCGCCACTCCTGCACGATCCCGATCCCGGCGTTGACGACGATCACCACACCGAACAACCCGTTCTGCCACCGCTCCGTCGCCATTATGACGACGAACAGCGCGGCCAGCAGCCCGTTAAATACCGTGAAGACGTTGGCCCGCACGATCTCTGAGATCGAGCGACTGGTTCGTACGGCGCTCGCGTTCGTCTGCCCGGCCGCAATACGGCGGGACACCTCTTCGTCAGTCAGACCCGACGGCGGCGTCACCATCCTGGGGATGGGGTCCAGGCTCAGATCTGCGGCACGGCCCGCGACCCGACTCATCGATAACTCAGGACCTTGGGCAGCCGTGTCATCGCGGGTCTCCTATCCTCCGCTTCCAGCATGCCGATGAAGCCCGCCGGTAACAGGGACGAAGGTCATGCGACTGCCAGGCCAGCGTTCGGGACGATCCCTATACGACGGCTTGTTCCGGGGCTGCTTTCGCCGGATACTGTCAACGAGGTGACGACCATGGTTGAGACAGCGGGCACGGCTGACCTGGACAAGAAGGCGTCGTCCGCCCGATTCCGGAAGCTGCCCGAGCGCATCCGACCAGAGGACATGATCGCCTCCCAGGAAACGGAGCCACCCCCGGACCCGACGATGGGGCGTGACCCCGAGCGGGACTTCATGTTGCGAAACGCCGGCTTCTAGGCGCCCGGGGCTACACCGGTGAGAGGTCGAGCCTGACGCACGTATCGCCGGGGCGGCTGGATACCTCGAACGCGGCCCCGATCAGGCTGGCACGCTCTTTCATCCCGGCAAGACCAAGGCTCCCTTGCCGGACGTGCGCGGGATCGAATCCGCTGCCGTCATCTCCCACCTCGAGGCGGAGATGGCCAGTGCCGCATACGAGACGGACCACGACGTGACTCGCGTGGGCGTGGTGCTCGACGTTGTGCATCGCTTCCTGCGCGACCCTGAAGATGACCAGCTCCTGCTCGGGGCTCAGCCGCAGGTCGTCGCCCTGCACGTCCAGCGCGATACGGATCCCCGTGCGTCCTGCCAAGTCGGTGAGCAGCCAGTCCAGCGCGGGCACCAGCCCCAGATCATCCAGCACGGACGGGCGCAGGGCTCTGCAGAAGCGCCGGATGCCGTCGATGGACCGCTGCAGCGAGGCATCGACGAACTCGAGCCGGGCGCGCTGTCCTTCTGCTTCGAGGACGTCCTCGAGGGCAGTCTTCGCGACGACGAGCTCTTGCACGGTTTCGTCGTGCAGCTCACGCGAAAGACGGAATCGCTCGTCCTCCTGCGCGCGCAACGCCAGCGCGATGTAGCTCTTGAGCGAGGCCTGGACTTCTGCCAGCCGCCGGTTGGCATCTTCGGCCGTCAGCTTCGCGCGCTTCTCCTTGTCGACGCGAATCGCGACCATGGCGCTCAGCAACACCAGGAAGGCAAGTTGCAGAATAACCCCGATTCGTTCTGCTCCGCTGTGCAGGATGACGATGTTGGGGAGAGTCAGGAGGGCGCACCACAGGCCGGTCGGCAGGGCGCCTTCGAGGCCAAAGTTCAGCGCCGCGTACAGAACCGGGATGAAGAACACTGAGACGGGGAGCAGATAGAGGTCACGCACATCCTGGAGGGCGCCCATCGTCTCGATGGTTGTGTGCACGGCCGCGATGGCAACCACGAGCACCTGCACCATCCAGAAGCGCCGATCGTGCAGTCGCGCCCGCAACAGCGGCCAGAAGTCAGTCACGAGAGCCATCGAGCAGCTCAACCTCCTCCAGGCGCAGCAGCCCGGCTTTCACTGCGACTACCACCGCCTCTGTCCGGGACCCCACCAGGAGCTTGGCGAAGATGCTCCGCAGGTGGGCCTCGATCGTGCGCACGCTGAGTCCCATGGACCTGGCGATCTCCTTGTTGGCGGCGCCACGGGCGACCAGCGCCAGGACTTCGGACTCTCGCTCGCTAAGACGCTGACCGGGAACCGGTTGATCTGCTCCGCGCAACCGGGGCAGGAGCCGGCGGAAGACCTTCCCCGCGACCTCGGGACTGAGGACCGTGTCGCCATCGTGGGCGCTGCGAACGGCAGCCGCCAGATCGGGACCCTGGACCGTCTTGAGAAAGTATCCGGCGGCCCCCGCCTCGACGGCAGCCTCGATGTACTGGACGTCGTCGTACAGGCTCAAGATGATGACCGCCACCGCCGGAGCCTCGCGCTTGATCGCCCGCGTGGCTTCGATGCCGTTCTCGTCTCCCATCGCGATGTCCATGAGCACGACATCGGGGGACAGCAGGGCCACCATCTCCTGTGCCTGCTGCGAGCTCCCGGCCTCGCCGACCACCTCAAGATCGGGATCATGCTCGCTGAGACGCTGACGGACCCCGGCCCGAAACAGCGGATGGTCGTCGACCAGCAGGACCCGGATCCGCCGGGACTCCTCGTCACGGGGGGGCTCGCCCGACACTCCACCGCCTGAACCTTCGCCAGCCAACTGCTCGCCTCCCAGCGTCCGCTGCGGCACGTCGGCCGGTCCAGTAACTGGTCCACACTGCCATACCGCTGACCGTGGACGTCGTGTTCGGACCAAGGTTACGGGCCAACCCGGCGACGGCACATAGGTGGAAATACCGACACGCGACACGGTGTCATTGCCGATGCTCCCGCTCTGACCCATCCATCATTATTTGCAGGATGTCCCACATCCGGGTTGGGGCGAAGGGAGACACATGGAACTCACGTCAAGAGAGAGCTGGGCCGTCATCCACGGTCTGGTCCTCGGAGCACTCTTCTTGTTGGCTTTCGCTGGCGCCTTGGCGGGCCTGTGGAGCTTCCGGCCGGGGCTGATCACGGCCAAGGGCATCCAGGAGCGGGTCCTGCGGCTCAAGGTCGGGTTCGGCGCAATGGCGGTGATCGCCTGGGGCACAGTGATCACCGGCACCTGGATCGTCTACCCGTGGTACCGGGCCAAGCTCGACCAGTGCGCCGGGTTGGAACTGCCGTCGGCGGCGTGTTCTCCTCGGAACTTCCTGCTGGCCAACGTCAATGGCCAGACCGCGGACTGGCACCACTTCGGCATGGAGTGGAAGGAGCACATCGCCTGGGCGTCACCACTGCTGGCGACCTCCGCCTTCCTTCTGGTGCTGTACTACGGCCCCCGGATCATCGCTCGTCCGTGGTTGCGCACCGCGATCATCGTCCTGTTGGTTGGCGCGTTCGGCGCCGCCGCCATCGCAGGCGTCTTTGGCGCCTTCATCAACAAGGTCGCCCCAATCTCATGAGTACCGAAGGGACAGCATCCATGAACCAATCTCCCGAGCTGGACGCTCTCAACCTGGCGGACAAGCCGGACGGTCCAGGCGCCGCGATGATGATCTCCGCCGGGTTCGGCGTCTTCGTCCTGGGCTTCCTGACGACCCTGAATGAGGCCTCGAAAGGCGCGGGCACCTGGCTAGCGTCCTGGCAATGGGGCCAGGGGGTCGGCGCCCTCGCAGGCAAGTCGACCGTCTCCTCGCTGTTGTACTTCGCGTCCCTGGCCGTGTTGTGGGTCATGTGGCGCAACAAGGACGTCGACCTGAAGAAGGCGTTCTACATCGGCCTGGGCCTGGGGGTGCTGGGAGTCATCGGGACCTTCCCGACGTTCTTCCAGGCATTCGCCGCGTGACCGCAGTGCCGGGCAACCCCCGCGCCGATCGCGTCGCCGCCCAGGCGACGGGTGTCGGAGTCGGACTTCTGGCGTTCATGATCACCTGGCTGATCGGGGCGCGAGTCACCGTCCATATCTGGGGTCCTCCGTCCTCGGCTGTCGTCGCGTTGGTGACCGCTGTGGTTGTCGGGCTCGCCGTCTCGGTCGTCATGGGTCGCCGGCTGGTACGCCAGCAGATCTCCGAGGCCAGCTGAAGACTGACCGCACAAGAGGAGGGCCTTCCTGGGCAGATGTCCGGGAAGGCCCTCCTGCCGGTTGCACCGTGGAATAGTGGAACAAATGAGTGAACCGACCCTTGATCCCGTCGTCCAACAGGCACTGCTCAGCAACGGCGTTGTGTACGAGATGCTGCCCTGCGATCCAGATATGGCCGACACGGCTGCCTTCTGCGCACACTACGGCTTCGCCATTGAGCAGGCGGCGAACACCATCCTCGTCGCCTCCAAGAAGGTCACCCCGCCGAAGTACGCCGCCTGCGTCGTGCTGGGTTCAACCCGGTTGGACGTCAACAAGAAGGTCAGCGAGCTACTCGCCGTCAAGCGCCTCTCCTTCGCCGACGGAGAGACCACCGTGGACCTGACGGGCATGGCGATCGGTGGCGTCACTGCGTTTGGCATTGGTGACCTGCCCATCTACGTCGACAGCGCGGTGATGGAGCAAACCCAGGTGGTCATGGGTGGCGGTAATCGTTCCAGCAAACTGCTGCTCAACCCGAATGAGCTCACCAAGCTGCCCAACGTTGTTGTCATCGAGGGTCTCGCCAAGCCCAAGTAGAGCCACAGAAAATGGCGCCAAGCCCAAGCGGAGCCTCAGCCCGAGCGGAGCCTCAAAGGGCTTGTTCGACAGCTTCTTCGAGACCGAGGTTCGTCGTGTCGATCAAGTCATCGCCAAGGTCGGACGCCGCGTATTCGGTGTTCTGACCAACCGCTACACGGTGAACGCGGCGTTGAACCTCGGGTGCGGCGTTCTCCAGATCGTCGTCGATCAACCGCGACGGGCTGCCAACTGAGCGGGCCCGGATGCGGTCCCAGAGTGTGTCGGGATTGGCCGCGAGCCTCAGGGCCCGGACTGGCGCGGGTCGAACCGCGTGCCGCAGGATCGCAAGGTCCTCACCCGTGGTGACCATCCCGTTCGCAATGAGTCGGTGCGCGCCACGGGACAGGGCGTTGCGCCAGATCACCGCGAGGTTGGCCGCCTGCAGGGACGAGTCCGACGGTGCAGGGCGCAGGAATCCGACCTGGTCGAGGTCGACATACACGGTGCGCTCACCGCTGACCCACCGGCGCATGGCCATGGCCCACGAGACCGACGACTTCCCCACGGCACGCGGCCCGATGACGATCGTCACCTCTCCGACGGAGCACTCCGGCAGCTCCTGCGTGCAGGGGGTGCTGGCGGCGGGTGTCACCGGGGCGGCCGCGTCGCGGGCCAGGCCTTGCGGGTCGCGCCCGGTGGTGTCGATCACGGTGGTGACGAAGGGGGGATCGGCCAGACCGCTCATCATGATCACGGCCTCATCGGCTGCTTCGGATGGCCATCCCCGCGCAGCCAGACGCTCCCGCAGTGTCGGTTCGTCGACGGTGAGATGGCAGAACATGATGTCGGCCTCGACTGCCACCTCGGCGAAGTCATGCCCATGCTCAGGGTCGATCACACCGGAGACGACGAGCACCTGGGCGCCGGCGGCGCGGTAGTTCGACACCATGCCCGCGAGGTTGTCGACCTTGACCCGGTGACAACGCGGGTCAGCATCCGGCGGCGGCTGCAACATGCCGATCTGGTCGATGTCGAGATACCCAACGCAGAGCTCCTGATCGGCGAGGTCGCTGAAGACCCGCCAGGCCACGGTCGACTTGCCCGTCGCCGGAGCACCGCACAACCACAACACGGGCAGCCGTACGTCCGTCACCATGACCACACCTTCGCATCATTCATCCGAGGCATCTCATCGATATCCAGGCCATTGCTACGATCCGGCGGGACGGTTGCCCCGTCCGGACAAGGGGTCAAGGCAATGGGCGTCTACAACGATCGGGTCCTCCCGCGGATCCTCAACGCAGCGGGCGGCAGCATGAAGCTGGACCCGCTGCGGCGGCGCGTCTGCGAGGGCCTCGCCGGGGACGTCATCGAGATCGGCTTCGGATCGGGGCTGAATATCCCCTTCTATCCGGCTGCCGTCGCCAGTGTCGCCGCGGTCGAGCCTTCCGACGTGAGTTGGAAGCTGGCCGATGTTCGTCTCAGGAGGGCAACCACCTCGATACAGCGGTCCGGTCTGGACGGCCAGATGTTGCCCTTCGCCGACGACAGCTTCGACGGCGCATTGTCCACTTGGACGCTGTGCACCATCCCCGACGTCGCCACCGCCCTTCGCGAGCTACGGCGAGTCCTCAAGCCTGGGGCGACCCTGCATTTTCTCGAACACGGACTGGCCCCCGACGAGCCGGTACGCCGCTGGCAACGACGCCTCGACCCGGTGCAGAAACGGATCGCCGGCGGATGCCACTTCACCCGGCCAATCGTCGACCTGCTGAGCGCCGCAGGCTTCATGATCAAGGAGCTTGACGTCTTTTACGAGATGGACACCTCGAAGATCTCAGGCGCCGACTCTCTCGGCAGCGCCCTCTCCCCCTGACGCCAGCAGATCGGGCCGGCGCACGCGGTCGTCGAGCCCTGCCGGCGATCACCCAGGACCACGCAGACGTGCAGATCTGCACCGAACCTTCACCGCATCTGCGCCGCACGCTCCCAACCGCTCTCTAGGCTCCAAGGGTGAGCCACAAACCCCGCGTCCTGGTCGTCGAGGACGAGCGAACCATCGCCCAGGCCATCGCCGCGCGCCTGGAGGCTGAGGGCTTCGCGGTCGACCGGGCGCACGACGGGCTCGCCGCCCTCGAGAGGGCTGCCGCGTGGAACCCCGAGCTGGTGGTGCTCGATGTCATGCTGCCCGGTCTCAACGGCCACGAGGTATGCCGGCGCCTCCAGGCGGACCGGCCGGTCCCTGTGCTGATGCTCACGGCCCGCGACGACGAGATCGACCTCCTCGTGGGGCTGGGCGTCGGCGCGGACGACTACATGACCAAGCCCTTCTCCATGCGGGAGCTCGTCGCGCGGATCCGGGCACTGCTCCGCCGGGTCGAACGCGATCGCTCCGCTGCCACTGCGGCACCCAACGCCAACGGCAACGTCAACGACAACGTCAACGACAACGGTCTGCGCATCGACGGGGCCTCTCGTCGGGTGTGGTCCGAAGCCGACGAAGTGCACCTGACGCCGACCGAGTTTGACCTGTTGTCCTGTCTCGCGGCAAAGCCGGGCACCGTGCTCAGCCGTGAGTCACTGCTCGCGGAGGTGTGGGGCTGGGCCGACGCCTCGGGCACCCGGACCGTCGACAGCCATGTGAAGTCGTTGCGGCGCAAGCTCGGCGCGGATCTGGTCCGCACCGTGCGCGGCGTCGGGTACGCGCTGGAAATCGGGTCCGCACCGGAGCAGGGGTTGTGAAGTACGACCTGCGCCCTCTCGACCGGTTCAGCTCGATCAAGACGAAGCTTGGCCTGCTGGTCGCGGCGACGATCGTCGTGGCCTCGGTGCTCGCGGTCATCGGCACACGGCTCGGCGTCTCACCGTTGGCCACCGTGCCCGTTGCCGTCGTGGTGGCCCTGGCCGTCACCCAGCTCCTGGCCCGGGGCATGACGTCGCCCCTGCGGGAGATGACTCTTGCCGCCCAGCGGATGGCGCAGGGCGACTACTCCCAGCGGGTGCACACTTCGTCGCGCGATGAGGTCGGAGAGCTCGCCCGGGCGTTCAACCGCACAGCAGCGACCTTGGAGATGGTGGACCGGCACCGGCGAGACCTGGTGGCGAACGTGTCGCACGAGCTGCGTACCCCCATCGCCGCCCTGCAGGCCGTGCTCGAGAACCTCGTCGACGGGGTGTCGAACCCCGGTCCCGAGGAGCTTCGCACCGCCCTTGCACAGACCGAACGACTGGGACGGCTGGTGGGGGACCTGCTCGACCTGTCCCGCGTCCAGGAGGGCGTGACTCCGTTGCAGCTCAAGGAAGTTCGGCTCATCGACATCTTTGACGACGCCGTCGCCCAGGCCCGCGCCGACGGGGTGCGATACGCGGTCGCCGTGAGCCCCGAGAACCTGACTTTTGCCGCAGATCCCGACCGCCTGCACCAGCTGCTGGCCAACCTCCTTGATAACGCGGCCCGGCACAGCCCCTCCGGCGGGGAGGTCAGGCTCAGCGCAGAACGACTGGGCGACGACGTCCACCTCACCGTTGCCGACGAGGGACCCGGTATCCCTGCTGCCGACCGGAGCGCCGTGTTCGAACGGTTCACCACGAGCGCCGGTCACAGCAGCGGCACCGGTCTCGGTCTGACGATCTCCCGCTGGGTCGCGGAGCTGCACGGTGGCACCATCGCCGTCGCGGACAGCGAGCGCGGCTGCCGCATCCAGGTCACCCTCCCGGCCGACGCCGCCCGCCCGACCACTACCCGGAAAGAGCCAGTCATGAGCGCCCTCACCCCACCCGCTCCAGCTCCCCAGACCCCCCAGACTTCTACGCCGCCGTCCGGCCTGGCCCCGTCCGGCCTGACGACCTACTGGCCCGACGCGGCCGGTCGCCGCCCCGGGATCGTCGCGGCGGCTGCCGCGGCCGGGGTGCTCGCCGCTACGGTCCTGCCCGCGCGCCACGTGGGACTGGGGACATCCCTGGTGTTCGCGGCCGTGGTCGGGACGGTCTTCGCCGCGCATACAACACGGACCAAACGGACCGCCGGCCGACGCTGGACCCGACTCGACGTCTTCGACGCCACCCTCATGGCGCTGCTGCTCGCGACACTCGTCGTGCGCGACGCGGAGTGGATCACGGTGCTGTGCCTCCTGGCCGCCCTGTCGCTGACGGCCGTGAGCTCCACCAAGGCCACCTCGGTCCTCGCCCTGCTCGGGACGGCCTCCGCCGTCCCGCTCGCCGCGATCCGGGGACTGCCCTGGCTCGGTCGCACGTTGAAGCCGAGCAGCGGAGTGCAGGCGTGGCTGCCCGCGGCGCGCACCGCGGCCGTCTCAGCAGTCCTGCTGCTGGTCTTCGGCGCCCTGTTCGCTTCTGCCGATGCGTTGTTCGCCTCGTGGGTGAACGCCCTCACGCCGGACATCACCTGGAACGACCTGCCGGGGCGTGCCATCCTCGCCACCTTCATCGCCGCGGGCACGCTGGCGGCCGCCTTCGTAGCCCTTGCGCCGCCCGCCGTCGACCGGCTGCGGCTGCCGCGAGGCACCAGCCGGAACGAGTTCGAGTGGCTGGCCCCGGTGCTGGTCGTGGACGCGGTCTTCCTTGCCTTCCTCGTCGCGCAGGCGACCGCCATGTTCGGCGGGCACGACTACCTGCAACAGACCACGGGCCTCACGTATGCCGACTACGTCCACGAGGGCTTCGGCCAGCTCACCGTCGCCACGATTCTCACCCTGACCGTCGTGGCGTGGGCTGCGCGTAAGGCCACGCCCGGGCGACGACGTGACTTCGCACTGGGGGCGCTGTGCGTGATGACGATCGTCGTGGTGGTCTCGGCGCTCTACCGGATGCACCTCTATGAAGAGGCGTTCGGGTTCACCCGGCTTCGCCTGCTGGTATCGGTCTTCGAGGGCTGGCTGGGCGTGGTGGTGGTGCTGGTTGTCGTTGCCGGCGTGGTCGGCGCGCGTCGTTGGCTGGTCCCGGTCGCAGTCCGCCTGGGAGCGGCCGGGCTGCTCGGTCTCGCCCTGGTCAACCCTGACCTCTACATCGCGCAACACAACATTGCCCGCGCCGATGCCTCACCTGTCTCAGTCGGCATCGACCTCCAATATCTGGGCGAGCTGTCGGCCGACGCCTACCCGGCCCTCGTGCGCCTGCCCGACGAGCAGCGCGCGTGCGCCACGCGATATTCCGCGGCGCTGGGCCATGACGACTGGCTGGCGTGGAACCTGTCCCGCGAACGTGCCCGGGACCTGATGGCAGACCGGCCACCGGCTGGCGCGCCCGCCACGTCCATCCCCTGCCCGTCAGGCAGCTGAGCGCCGCGCGAGAAGCACCGTCGTCAAGCAGACTGGGCCCGTGCACATCGTGGGGCTCGCACCAGCCATCCGACCTGGCCGGCTGATGACCATCGCAGCCAGCCTGGCCTTGATCCTTTCTGCCTCAGCGTCCTCAGTTTCGTCGAATTCCATTGCGCCTCAGGTCAACTCGTCCCCGACGCCAGCGCCCGGAGCGACCGTGTACGGCAACGACATCTCCTGGCCCCAGTGCCCCAAGGACGACGGCGGCAACGGGCTGCCCGGACCCATGACCAGCGCATCGTTCGCCGTGCTGGGCCTGACCGACGGCGGGTCGTTCCGCGCCAACCCCTGCCTGGCCAGCCAGGTCGCGTCGGTCAAGAGCCGCCACCTATGGGCCGGCGCATACGCGATCTCGACCTATCCGACCAGCGCGGAGCTGGCCCGCGACGGCGGCACCGGAACAGTGGCCGAGCGGCTACGTCGCGCCGGCGCCGCGCAGGCTGCGTTCAACCTCGCCACGATGGCCAGGGTCGGCCTGCAGTCGCCGATGGTCTGGATCGATGTCGAGCCCAGGACGAAATCGCCGTGGTCGGCCAACACCGCCGGCAACAACGCGGTCATCGACGGCGTCATCGCGGGGTACGAGGCAGCGGGCATACGCGCCGGCCTCTACTCCTACAACAAGGCTTGGAAGGCGATTACCGGCGACCGAGTCCTGCCAGACGTGCCCACCTGGGTGCCAGTCGGCCGCAGTGGCGAGGATGCCGCTGAAGCCATCTGCGCCGAGGCGAGCTACGCCGGTGGCAAACCATGGCTGACCCAGTGGACCGACGGTGTGCGCGACTACGACCTCACCTGTCCGGGAGTCTCCGGGCAGGCCGCAAGCGGCAATCCCCTGACGCCCTACCTCAACGTCGGTCTGGCCAGCGGTTCACGAGGTGACGCGGTTGCTGCCCTGCAGCACAGCCTGGGCGCGGCCTACGCCGACGGGGTGTTCGGCCCCACGACACGGGCCAGGGTGGTCGCCTTCCAACGCGCCCACCACCTGCCGGCCAACGGCATCGTGGGCACCGCCGAGTGGCGGGCGCTGGGCGCCGGAACCGGCGCATACACACCCGCGGTTCGCGGTTTCATGGACTCGCTGTTCGCCTCGACGTGAGCAACTAGCAGGCCCTTCATCATCGACGGGTCCGCTCGCTGCGGTCCCATCCCGGACGTGCGGCCCGCGCCCCGAAGCGATCGCTCTTGGCGCGATAGACCACATACGGACGCCAGAGGTAGAACAGCGGTGCGCTGAAGACGTGGACGAGGCGGGTGAACGGCCACAGGGCGAAGATCGCCATCGCGGCCATGCCGTGTGCCTGGAAGCTCAAGGGGGCGGCGGCCATCAGCTCGGGGTGAAGCTGGAAGGTGAAGATACCGCGGAACCAGACGGAGACGCCCTCGCGGTAGTTGTACTCGCCGGACAGGCTCAGCAGCGAGCTGCCGACGGTATTCCAGAGCCCGAGCATGATCACGGTGGCGAGCACCAGGTACATCGCCTTGTCCATCCGGGTCGTAGCGCTGAACACGGGCCCGGTCGTGCGCCTGCGGTAGATCAGCAGCGTCATTCCGACAAGCGTGGCCAGGCCCGCCAGCAACCCGATGCCCACTGCCATCACGTGATAGGCCGTCTCGGAGATCCCCACAGCGTCCGTCCAGCTCTTGGGGATCGCGAGGCCCATGACGTGGCCGGCGAAGACGGCGAGGATCCCGAAGTGGAACAGGGGGCTCCCCCAGCGCAGCAGACGGCTTTCATAAAGCTGGGAGGAGCGGGTGGTCCAGCCGAACTTGTCGTAGGTGTAACGCCATGCGTGGCCGCCGATGAAGACGACGAGGCAGACGTACGGGATGACGACCCAGAGCACGATGTCGAGCGAGGTGGTCATGCCCTGGCCCCCATAACGTCCGGTGCGGCGTACGGTTCGAGCCCCACGGACTCGTCAGGTGGTCCCTCGGCGGCCAGTCGGGCGACCGCCTCGCGGTCCTCACCCGCCAGCGGCGGCAGGGTCGAGCACACCGCGATGAGCGCCCCGGCATACGGCGAGCCCGCGTCGATCAGCGCAAGACGCAGGACCTCCAGGCCGGCGCGATGCTGCAGGAGCAGCGCCATACCGGCGTCGGCGTCCTCCGTCGCGATGAACTCGAGCAGCACGCACAGATGGTCCGGGAGCTCCTCGTCGGTCAGCACGAGCCCGGCCTGGCGGTAGGCCTGTTTGAAGCTGAGGAGCGCGACGCCGCGCTGGCGGGTGTCGCCGTATCCGTAGTAGGTCAGGTACAGGCAGGCGCGCCGGCGAAGGTCGAACGTCTCGACGTAGTCGGCTGTGAGCGTGCCGATCGACGTGCTCCCGAGGTAGTCGAGGACGCCTTCGAGGGCGGTCCGGGCAGGGTCGGGCAGCGCAGAAACGGCGGTCCTCAGGTCCGGAAGCCTGGCGATCAGCGCCTCGTCGGGGTAGTCGAGAAGGAGGCCGGCCACCCGGTGGACGATCGCACGCTGCCGGGTATCGAGGGCCCCACGCTTCGCGCGGCGTCCGGTGCGGTTGCCTGCGCGGGCTGCCCGCTGCGCGCTCACGGCTTGGGCTCCGTGCCGTGCGCGCCGCTCGCGGGCTCACCGTGGTCGGGCGGATCGCCAGGACCCGGGAACAGCCCGGGCGGCGTGCCCCTTCCGTCCCAGTTCAGGAGGTTGACCCGTGCGCCGGGCTCGTTCAGGTCAGTCGCGGTATCGGATGTCTGGCGTTCCTTCAGGGTCCGGAAGCTCTCGACCGCCAGCGGCGTCCCGGTGCCTGATCCCTCGCCGAACGGACCGGAGCCGCCCATGCCCGGTCCCCCTTCGTAGTCCAGGCTGCACTCGGTGGCCAGCTCCTCGAGGTTGTGGGCCTGTTCGGCGTGGGCCGACGGGATCACGTAACGCTCGTCGTACTTGGCGATCGCCAGAAGCCTGAACATGGACTCCATCTCGCGGGTGGTCATGCCGACGGCCGCCGGTATCGAGGGATCCCCGTCGCGCCCCATGTTGATGTCGCGCATGTAGGACCGCATGGCGGCAAGCTTCTTGAGCACTGCCGTTACCGGTGCGGTGTCCCCCGAGGTGAACAGCTCGGCAAGGTACTCGACCGGAATCCGCAGGGTATCGATCGCGGCGAACAGGTTGCCTGCGGCTTCGGCGTCCTCGCCCGTCTCCTGGACGACGTCGACGACCGGTGACAGCGGCGGGATGTACCAGACCATCGGCATGGTCCGATACTCCGGGTGCAAGGGCAGGGCGACCTTGTACGTATTGATCAGGGCCCAGACCGGTGAGCGTTGCGCGGCGTCGATCCAGTCCCGCGGGATGCCGGCCCTTTCTGCCTCGCGGATCACAGAGGGGTCGAACGGGTCGAGGAAGACGCCCCGTTGCGACTCGAGGAGCTCGTGGTCGGTGGTCACCGATGCCGCCTCAAGGACCGCGTCGGCGTCGTACAGCATGAGACCGATGTAGCGCAGCCTGCCAACGCACGTCTCCGCGCACACGGTCGGCAACCCCACCTCGACACGCGGGAAGCAGAAGGTGCACTTCTCGGCCTTGCCGGTCTTGTGATTGAAGTAGACCTTCTTGTAGGGGCAGCCGGTCACGCACTTGCGCCAGCCGCGGCACTTGTCCTGGTCGACCAGGACGATGCCGTCCTCGGCTCGCTTGTAGATCGCCCCTGAGGGGCACGAGGCGGCGCACGCCGGGTTGAGACAGTGCTCGCAGATGCGTGGCAGGTAGAACATGAACGTCTGCTCGTACGCGAGCTTGACCTTGTCCGAGACCTTGGCGAGCACCGGGTCGGCGCTGAGGTGCTCCGACCCGCCCAGGTCGTCGTCCCAGTTCGCGCTCCAGGTGATCTTCATGTCCTTGCCGCTGATCAGCGACTTGGGGCGTGCGACAGGGGTGTGCTCCTGAAGCGGCGCGGTGGTCAGGATCTCGTAGTCGTACGTCCACGGCTCGTAGTAGTCCTGGATCGAGGGCATCTTCGGGCTGGAGAAGATCGTGGCCAGGTTCTTGAGCCGGCTGCCGGCCTTGAGCTGGAGCCGTCCGCGCCTGTTGAGCGTCCAGCCTCCCTGCCACCTTTCCTGGTCCTCGTAGGTGCGCGGGTAACCCTGCCCGGGACGCGTCTCGACGTTGTTGAACCACACGTACTCGGTGCCGGACCTGTTGGTCCAGGCCTGTTTGCAGGTCACCGAACAGGTGTGGCAGCCGATGCACTTGTCCAGGTTCATCACCATCGACATCTGGGCCATGACGCGCATCAGTACTCCACCTCCTGGGAGCGACGGCGGATGACCGTGACCTCATCGCGCTGGTTGCCTGTCGGCCCGAGGTAGTTGAAGGCGAAGGTCAGCTGCGCGTAGCCGCCGATGAGGTGGCTGGGTTTCATCAGGATCCGGGTGAGGGAGTTGTGAATGCCGCCGCGCTTGCCACTGGCCTCGGCACGCGGGACATCGATCAGACGGTCCTGCGCGTGGTGCATGTATACGGTGCCTTCGGGCATCCGGTAGGAGACGACCGCCCGCGCCACCACGACGCCGTTGCGGTTGACGGCCTCGACCCAGTCGTTGTCCTTGACGCCGATCTTTGCGGCGTCCTTGTCGCTCATCCAGATGCCCGGACCGCCGCGGGAGAGGCTGAGCATCAGCAGGTTGTCCTGGTATTCCGAGTGGATGGACCACTTGTTGTGCGGGGTGAGGTAGCGCACGGTGATCCCCAGCTCGCCCTGGTTGCCGAGCTCCGGCTCCCCGAACAAGGCGGACATGTTCAGCGGCGGACGGAAGACCGGCAGCTGTTCTCCGATCTCGGTGATCCAGTCGTGGTCCAGGAAGAAGTGCATGCGTCCGGTGAGCGTGTGCCAGGGTTTCAGCCGCTCGACGTTGATGGTGAACGGCGAGTACCGCCGCCCCCCGGTCTCCGAGCCCGACCACTCCGGGGAGGTCAGCACCGGCGTTGGTGCTGCCTGGGTATCGGCGAAGGTGATCTGCTTGCCCTCGTTCTCGGCGGCCAGGTCCGCAAGCAGGCGTCCCGTGCGCTTCTCGAGCGCGCGGAACCCGGCGGTCCCGAGGTGGCCGTTGGTCGTGCCGGACTGGGCCAGGATCGCCTCGCACACGTGCACGTCGCGCTGCAGCGATGGCCGACCGTCGGCAACGCCGCCGCGCACCTCGCCGTTCTTCGTGCGCAGGTAGGCGATCGGCTTGGTGAGGTCGTAGGTGATCCCCTTCGTGGTCGCCCCAAGGGTGTCGGCCAGTGGGCCGAGCGCCCCCAGCTTGTCGGCGACGGCGCCGTAGTCGCGCTCGACGACGACGAGCTTGGGCATGGTCTTGCCCGGAATCGGCTCACACTCGCCGAACTTCCAGTCGAGCACGCGTCCCGACGGGGTGGCCATGGCGTCGGGGGTGTCGTGGGTGAGGGGCACCGCCACGACATCCTGGCGGACCCCGAGGTGCTTGGCCGCAAGCGCGCTGAACGCCTGGGCGATCGTGTGGAACGCGTCGAAGTCTGTGCGGGTCTGCCAGGGCGGGGCGATGGCGGGGTTGAAAGAGTGCACGAAGGGGTGCATGTCAGTGCTGCTCAGGTCGTACTTCTCATACCAGGTGGCCGCCGGCAGCACGATGTCCGAGAAGAGCGTCGTGCTGGTCATCCGGAAGTCGAGCGTGAGCAGCAGGTCGAGCTTGCCGATGGGCGCGTCTTCGCGCCAGACGACGTCGCGCGGCCGGTCGGCAGGCTCCGCCTCGTCCGCACGCAGTGAGGAGTCGGTCCCGAGCAGGTGCTTGAGGAAGTACTCGTTGCCCTTGCTCGAGCTGCCCAGCAGGTTCGAGCGCCACACGGTGAGCAGGCGAGGGTAGTTCTCGGGGGCGTCGGGGTCCTCAGCGGCGAATCGCAAAGTCCCGTCCTTGAGCGCCTTCGGGACGTACTCGGCGAGGGGGACACCAGATGCCGCGACGTCGTCGGCGAGGGTCAGCGAGCTGCGGTCGAAGGTCGGGTACGACGGCATCCAGCCCAGACGGGCCGACTGCGCGAGCAGGTCGGCCGTGCTCATCCCCGCGAACTTGCCCCCTCCCCGGGCCGAGGACAGGGCGTCGGCGCTGAAGGTGTCGTAGCGGTACTGGTCGCTGTGCAGGTACCAGTAGGCAGTCTGGATCATGTGCCGCGGAGGCCGTGACCAGTCGAGCGCGTTCGCGTACTGGTTGAACCCGGTGAGCGGGCGGACCTTCTCCTGCCCGACGTAGTGCGCCCAGCCGCCGCCGGTGACGCCCTGGGTCCCGCAGAGGGTGGTGAGGGTCAGGAAGGCGCGGTAGATCGTGTCCGCGTGGAACCAGTGGTTGACCCCGGCGCCCATGATGATCATGGAGCGACCGCGCGACTCCTCGGCGTTGGCGGCGAACTCACGCCCGATCCGTTCTGCCTTCGCGGCCGGCACGCCGGTGATCGTCTCCTGCCACGCCGGGGTGCACGGGCTGGAGGCGTCGTCGTACCCGGCCGGCCATACGCCGGGCAACCCGGGACGCCCAACGCCATACTGCGCGAGCATCAGGTCGAAGACGGTCGTGACGAGCTTGCCGGCGACCGTGCGGGTCGGGACCCCGCGTGCGATGACGTCCGCGGAGCCGTCGACCGCGTCGAAGCGAGGCAGCTCGATCGTGGCCACGCCCGATCCCGCGCCGTCGGCGCTCAGCCGGGGCACGACGTCACCGAGGTCGAGGTTCCACCTGCCCTCTCCCTCTTCGCCGTAGCGGAAGCCGAGCGAGCCGTTCGGGACGACGGGCTCGCCGGTCGCCTCGTCGAGCAGGACCGTCTTGAACTGGGCGTTCTCGCTGCTCTCTCCCAGGTCGGCCGCGGTGAGGAACTTGGCCGGGACATAGTGGCCGTCGCGCTCTTCGAGCGTGACCAGGAACGGCAGGTCGGTGTACGTGCGCACGTAGCCATCGAAGTACGGCGTCGTCCGGTCGATGAAGAACTCCTTGAGCACCACGTGCCCCATGGCCATGGCGAGCGCGCCGTCGGTCCCCGGCGCCGGAGCGAGCCACTCGTCGGCGAACTTCACGTTGTCCGCGTAGTCGGGAGAGACAGCGATGACCTTCTGGCCGCGGTAGCGCGCCTCGACCATCCAGTGCGCGTCGGGGGTGCGGGTGACCGGGACGTTCGAGCCCCACATGATCAGGTACCCGGCATCCCACCAGTCGCCGGACTCCGGCACGTCGGTCTGGTCACCGAACACCTGCGGGGAGGCAACCGGCAGGTCGGCGTACCAGTCGTAGAACGACAGCATCGCGCCGCCGATCAGTGAGTAGAACCGGGACCCGACCCCGTGGGAGACCATCGACATCGCGGGGATGGGCGAGAACCCGGCGATACGGTCGGGGCCGTGCTCCTTGATGGTGTGCACGTGCGCGGCGGCGACCATCTCCGTGGCCTCCTCCCAGGTCGCGCGCACCAGGCCACCCTTGCCGCGGGCGGCCTTGTACCGGCGCGAGCGCTCCGGGTCGGCCATGATGTCCGCCCACGCGGCGACCGGGTCGCCGGTGCGAGCCCGGGCCTCGCGATACATCTCCAGCAAGAGGCCGCGGACGTAGGGGTAGCGCACCCGGGTGGGTGAATACGTGTACCAGGAGAAGGCGGCGCCACGGGGGCAACCCCGGGGCTCGTACTCGGGGCGGTTCGGCCCAGTCGTCGGGTAGTCCGTCTGCTGCGCCTCCCAGGTGATGATGCCGTCCTTGACGTACACCTTCCACGAGCACGACCCGGTGCAGTTGACCCCGTGGGTCGAGCGGACGACCTTGTCGTGGCTCCACCTGTCCCGGTAGAAGGTGTCCGCATCGCGGCCACCGATCTGGTGCAGGGTGCGCAGGTCCTCCGAGACTTCTTTCTTCTGGAAGAAGCGCCGGGTGCGCAGCAAGGTCTCGGTGACGTCGCCGTCCATCCGCGGGGTTGTCTGCACAGGGTCTTTCGGGGGCGTCACGGGTGCGGTCCTCCTCGTCAGAACTCGACTGGTGTGGTGCCACGATACTCAGCAACGCGAACGATTGCGGGCGGATACCGTGCAACGACTCCGGGACCGTGGGAGGCTGTCGACCGACAGACAGCGCTGAAGACAGGACGGGAAGTCATGGACGACCTCGGGTTTCGTGACAAGGTCAAGAGCTCGCGCAACCAAGCGTTGTGGCTGGCCACGCTCGGCTTCTTCGGCGGGTTTGCCGGCGTCTCGATCTTCGGGCCGCTGGTGCCGAAGTTCAAGGAGCTGCTTGACCTGACCCCTTTCGCCGCGGGGATGCTCGCGGCGATCCCGGCCCTGACCGGTTCGCTGCTACGAATCCCCTTCGGCGCGGCGGTCGAACGGTTCGGCGGCAAGAGGCCGTTCCTCATCCTGATGCTGATCACCAACATCGGCGTGGTCGGACTACTCATCCTGCTGAGGACCTCCTACCCGGACTCCATGGACGGCACCTACCCGCTGCTTCTGGTTCTTGGCGCCCTGATCGGATGCGGGATTGCCACCTTCTCGGTGGGCATCGGCCAGGTGTCGTACTGGTTCCCCAAGAAGGACCAGGGTGGTGCGCTCGGTATCTACGGCGGCCTGGGGAACACGAGCCCCGGCCTGTCCACCCTGCTGCTGCCGATAGCCGTAGGTTCCATCGGGATCTTCAGCGCCTACAGCGTGTGGTTCGTCGTCCTGGTGGCCGTAACGATTATCTATGGCGTGTTCATCAAGGACGCGCCGTGGTTCCAGCTCCATCAGCAGGGGCACACGCTCACCGCTGATCAGCTGGTCGGTCTTGGGGGCGGCGAGCTGGCGCCCACCGGTAAGGCTTGGGCCGGACTGAAGCACGCGTCCAGCATCCCCGCCACGTGGATGCTCGTCTTCTTCTACTTCCTTTCCTTCGGCGGTTTTCTCGCTTTCACCTCTTGGCTGCCGACGTTCTGGACGTCCATGTACGACACCTCCCTGCGCGAGGCCGGAGTCCTGACCGCCGCCTTCTCCTTGTTCACCGCGCTGATCCGGGTGGCCGGGGGCCTGCTGTCCGACCGGATCTCGATCCGTTATGCGCTTCCCGGCAACTTCCTGTTGATGTTCGTCGGAACCATCGTGCTGTCCTTCTCGGGGGAGTTCGCCGTCTCGCTGATTGCGACCCTGGCTGTCGGGGCGGGGATGGGGCTGCAGAACGCGATCGTGTTCAAGCTCCTGCCTCGCTATGTACCGGACGCCGTGGGTGGCGCCTCAGGCTGGATCGGTGGCCTTGGCGCTCTTGGCGGGTTCGTCATCCCGCCCGTCATGGGGGTGGTCACCGGGATGGTCGGCGGCTCGACCGGCTACGCCCGCGGGTTCCTGCCCTTCGCCGTGCTGGTCGTCGTGGCCCTTCCGGTCGTCAGAGTCCTGGACCGGTGGAGCGCGCGCCACGGGCACGGGCTTGCCTAGCAGCGACAGGTCCCGCGAGAGCGTCGATCGGTTCTAAGAGGGGTATGGGCGGTGCTAGAAGCACCGTCACCTTGGGCCGCGAAGGCGCTGGCTCGACGCATCGCTAGGCTGTCCATCCGTATGGTTGTTCCCATACCCCGGGCCTCTAGCTCAGCTGGTAGAGCAGCGGACTTTTAATCCGTAGGTCGTCGGTTCGAAACCGACGGGGCCCACCGTCATACCCGCAGGTCACAGGCTCAAGGGAACCATCAGCGTCGCCTCAGTCATCGGTTTTGGGGCCCTCGTCGCGCATTTGTAACGCAACGTCACGGGCAACACCGTCGAGAACAGCGCCCACATTGTCCAGATCGTCGGGGAACAGCCCCGCGTAGATGTCGAGCGTCATCGCCGCTGACGCGTGCCCCAACATCCCCTGCACGGCCTTGACGTTGGCACCGGCTGCGATGGCCAGCGATGCCGCAGTGTGGCGCAGGTCGTGCGGGGTCACACCGATGAGGCCAGCCGACGTACACGCGGGATCGAACGTCCTGCCGCGCCAGTTGCCGATCCGCAGCGGCCCACCAGCGGGAGAGGTGAACACGGTGTCATCCGGCCCCTTGCCCTGGCATTGAGCCACCAGCTCAGCCATCAGCGATGCGGGAACCGGAACCGAACGAGTCTGATGCGTCTTCGGGGTCGACCACATGAGTTCCCCGCCGACCTCGGATGCGCTCTCGGCGATGGTGATCCTGCGTCGAGCGGCATCGACGCGCTTGACTCGAAGCGCGACGAGCTCTCCGAATCGCACGCCGGTAAACGCCAGGATGAGCACCGCGAGCCTGTATGGGCCGGCGGCCTGGGCAAGCCTGCCGACCTCGACCGCTGTCAGGAATCGCGGCTCGGATCGGACCCGACGAGGCAAAGCCATCCCAGACGCCGGATTCCTGGCGATCCGCCCATCCCTGACAGCGGCATCCAGGATCAACGACAGCACTCGGAAGTTCTGCCGGATCGTCCCCGGAGCCAATCCAGCGCGTTGCATGTCACCGATCCAAGCGGACACATCCGAGTGACTGATCGACCGCAGCGCCCACCTGCCCCAGCGCGAGATGATGTGCCGCCGCACGATCCCCCGGTAGCGCTCGGCGGTCGACGGTTTCAAGTGCGCCAGCCCAGCCATCCATGACACGGCCAAGGACTCAACCAGCACCTTGCTTGCAGCCGGATCGATGTACGCACCGCGATGCAGCTCGGCCGTCAGCTGACTCAGGAACCGCTCAGCATCGACCTTGCGGGCGAAGGACTTGCTACGACCGTGGCCGGACGGATCACGCCACCGAGCAAGCCAGTTCCCGTTACGGGCGTCCTTGTTCACATGTCCCATGTCATGCCGCCTGTCCAGAGACCCACGCACGCACGCTGGCCGGGTCCGAGCGAAGGTGCTTGCCAAGCCGGATGAACGGCGGACCCTCCCCCTTGTGTCGCCACTGATACAGGGTGCCGACGGGGACGGCCAAGAACGCCGAGACGTCATGGATCGTCCACAGCCGCTCACATTCGGGTGCTACCTCTGACGCAGTCACGACGCCACCTGATCCGCGAGTTTGCCACCGCTGAACAGTGTCATCACTCATGTTGGAAGTCCTCGGGTTCATGATTCTCCCCTGAATTATGTTGGTGTTATTGGTGTTTGGTGTGTGCGCGGTGTTGGTCGTATTCGCGGGCGCGGGCTGCTGCGGCTTTGGCGAGGGCGACGTCGCCTTGGGTTTGCCAGCCGGTGCCGATGTATTTCCAGTGGCCGATGACCAGGGTCGTTTCGTCTTCGTCGTCGGCCAGCAGCTGCGCCTCGAGGTCGGCCAGGTCCACCGGTTCGCCGGTCTGTCTTGTTTTGGCGGTGATGGTTTGCCAGCGTTTCCGGGCTCGGCGCAGCTGGCCCAGGGTGATGGAGTAGCGGCGGGACTTGGTGGAGAAGTGGCCCCGGAAGCCGAGCATGTGCGCCCACTTGCCGATCAGCAGGTACGGCGAGTCCGTTTCGCCTTGGGGGTCTCCGGATCGTGCCCAGACGGCTTGGGTGTGGGCGATGGTCGCGAACTCCCGGCAGACCTGGCGGATCCGGGCCATGTGGACGGTGTCGGCTCTGGTGTCCACGGTGTCGGCCGCGGACTTGGTGGCGTACTTGGCCAGGTAGCCGGCGACTTGTTCGGCGGACAGCTCGCTTTCGGGGCTGTCAGGGCGGCGGGAAGCGCGGACGGCTCGGGCGTCGACCTGGACCCCGAAGCCCAGAACCCGACCGGGGTCGCTGCTGTGCACCGGTGGTGGTTCGTACCGGACGGCGGCGACGGTCTCGGCGATGACCTGGGCGAGCGTCGTCGCGGTGACCTGTTCGGGGGCGGGGGCGAACCCGGCGTCGGTCTTGGGTCCGTCCAGGCGGATCAGGGCGTGGAAGTGGACCGCACCCCGGACTTGGTACTCGGCGACCTTTGCGTACTGCACGGTGGCGACCTTGGCCAAAGCCGTCAGTGAGGTCCCGAGGCCGAGGAGCCGGGCGATGTTGCGGCGCAGCGCGATGGTGAATCGGCGCCACAGCTCGGGGGCCCACCACTGCCAGATGACGTGCGACTCGTAGTCGTAGCACTCAGGGCAGATCGGCTGCCCCACGAGCGGGTCGTGCTCGTCGTGGATGTGCATGCACCCAACTCGCACGCCGTGGCGACACAGCTTGGTCTTGTCTCTCGGCTTGCATCGGCGTGGGACTGAACCCTTGGACGGTCCGGCGTGGACGGGACCGAACGACGGAGGGGTCAACGTCGCAAAGACCAGCGGGTTGTCGGCCACCGACTCCGGGACCGTCTTGCCACCGGTGACCCCGGATCGGATCATCTGGAACGTGTCAGCGGCATAGATCCGCGAGCACGACGGGCACACGCTCTCCCGGCGGTTCCCGCACCGCACATGCAACGATCCCAGCGGTTCGGACTCACTGCTGTAGGTCCCCAGGACCTCCCCCGAGGCGGTGTCGATGGTCGTGCTGCCACCGTGGAGCCGGACCGGGTGTGCACAGTTCCCGACCTTGGCCAAGGTGTCGGCCCAGGCCTCGTGCTCAGGGGACAGGAGTCGGGCAATGATCTGAGCCTCGGTGCGGGCGCTGATCCCGGACAGATCCAGCCCGGCATCTTCACCATGACCCGGAAACGGGGCAGGCGAAGGCACCAGACTCGACTGGGCCATGAGACTCAAGAGGCGCCAACTTCGGCGTTGGAGCGGGCCAGACGTCCAGAGACAAAGTCTGGACGCGACGGCAAGCCGGTGTACCGCAATGTCCCGCTGGCCTCGGCCGCATCTGGGTAAAGCGCGACCAGCCAGCGCGCCTTTTCGATTCGTTCCCTGACCACCATGCAGCCCCTGTGGGGCGCACCTCGCGATGATGCGACCTACCGCGCGGTACGCCGGCCCTAAGGGATCACGGACACCAGAATCAGTTGGGACTCACCGACACTTGGGTCGCTCAAGCGCCGAGCCACAGGAGACATCAATTGCGGACTAGCAGTTGAGAGTCTTCGTCTGTTTGCAGCGGCGCTACTTGTGTTGGCCTTTGGCCAGTCGGGAGCCGACCCCGGAATCTGTCTTGTGTCAGTTCTTTTGTT
>JABBOX010000212.1 GCA_012927555.1 Phycicoccus sp. | reverse complement strand
CCCACCCAGTATTTTTTTCAGCCCGCGGCCGGGCCCACCCCTGGTGATCGCCCCGGTCGGGACCAACGGCAAGGTCGCCCTGTACAACGGCTCAGCCGGCACGGTCCAGCTGATCGGCGACGTATCGGGCTGGTTCACTGGGGCCCCAGCCGCATTGGCAGTCGGTTTTACCACCCTGGTCAGCGCTCAGGACGATGGAATGGAGTTGCCCGGCTACAGCCAACCCGGCGCAGTGTCGAGCGGGGGTCGCTATGTGGCATTCTCAAGCAGTGCCGCCTTGCCTGGCGCGCCACAGGGGGGCGCCTTCCGACGCGATACCGCCAATGGTGTGACGACGTTGATCGCAGCCGACGACATCGGCGTGTTCTTTTCGCCCGTGGGGATTACCGCAGACGGCAATCACGTCTTGGTAAGCACATATAACGACCTCGGTTCGGATTCGTACTTCTCGGCCGCTGTTCGCGACCTTGCCGCTGGGACCACCCATTTGCTCAACGTGACTGCTGACAATGTTGAGGGAGACGGAACGAGTGAAGCGATGGCGCTGAGCGCCGACGGCCGCTACGCGGTGTTCACGTCCAACTCGACCAACCTCACGCCGGTTAGCACCGATGGCAGTTGGTACATCTACCAACGCGATCTCCAGTTGGGCACCACGGCCTTGATCGGCAAGTGCGGCACGGTAAACGGATGCTGGCCGTGGGGGGACGTGTCAAGCGATGGGCGCTTTGTGGTCTATGCCGAAGACCTTGCAGGCACATACGTCCAGCAAGTGAAGCTGTGGGACCGTGCGGCCGTAACAAGGGTTCTGGTGAGCGCAACGACCAGTGGGACGCCCGGCAACGACCAGAGCTTGTCGCCAAGCGTCAGCGACGACGGGTCCCTCGTGGCCTTCTTCTCGACCGCGACCAACCTCGTGGCTAACGACACCAACGGCGAGTCCGACGTGTTCGTCCGAAACGTGGCCAAGGGCATCACGACCTTGGTGACGCGGGCGCCGAGCGGGCAGCAGGCGAATGGGGCCTCGCAAGACGCGACAATCAGCGGAGACGGGGTCTACATCGTCTTTGCATCTAACTCCACGAACCTGCCTACTTCTGGGCCGATTACGAATCCGGTAGGCCGGGACGAGGTCTACGGACGAAACCTCGCCACTGGGGTAACCACCTTGCTCAGCACTGATCCCAATGGTGCTCCAGGTAATGGAGACGCTGACTCACCAGTGGGTTTTGGTTCCTGGTCGCCCATCCTCAGCCGCGACGGCTCTGCGGTGACCTACAGCTCAAACGCGAACAACATCGTGCCCAATACGTCGTTCGGGCCGACAAACGTCCTCATGAGAAGGCTCAAGTAGTCCCACTTTCGTGTAAAGGCCTTCCCCTCAAGGATCCGATTTTGGGTCACTCCGAGATGCCGTTCCGGCGTGGCTGCCTCACTGCAGCTTCGCTCACCCCTGTCATCCGGCCCCGCAACGGCCCGTTCTGAAGGGTGGCGTAGCAAACCGTTAGCAACGGTGGCGCCCTGAAGGGACCTCGGGGACGATCGTTGATCCGATCTCGGGACCACCATCAAGAAGATATTGGCCGCCGGGCGCAAAGCTGGACCGAACCCGGCGGGGTTGGCTCGTAACAGTGGACAGCCCGATGCGCTGTGCGAGCGTCGCGCACGTCCGTGAGCCTGATGTGTATCGGGTTCAGTAGTCCCTGCAGGCTGTCAGCGCTCCTCGAAAACTAGGCCAGTAGTGCTCTTCGAAAAGTAGGCCACCCAACCACGATGGATGGGTGATCACAGTGGAGGACTGGGCAGAGATCCGGCATCTGCATGCGAGTCAGGGCATGTCGATTCGGGCGATCGCGAAGCATCTGAGCATTGCGAGGGATACCGTCACGCGGGCTTTGGCCGCGGACGGGCCACCGCGGTATGTGCGGGCGCCAGGCCCGTCACGGTTCGACGAGTTTGAGCCTCGGGTGCGGGAGCTTCTTGCGGAGTTCCCGCTGATCCCCGCGTCGGTGTTGGCTGAGCGCGCCGGCTGGGGTGGGTCGGGGTCGTGGTTCCGTAAGCGTGTCGCGGTGCTGCGAGTGGAGTACGCGCCCCGGGACCCGGCGGACCGGCTCGAGTACCGGCCCGGCGACCAGGGGCAGTGCGACTTGTGGTTCCCACCGGTCAAGATCCCACTGGGCGCCGGACAGTTCGGGTCGCCACCGGTGCTGGTGATTGTCTCCTCGTACTCCCGGTTCATCACGGCCGTGATGCTGCCGAGCCGAACGACCCCGGACCTACTTGCAGGGATGTGGGCGCTGCTGGGCGGCCAGCTCGGGGCGGTGCCTCACCGGCTGATTTGGGACAACGAGGCCGGCATTGGTCGGCGGAACCGCCTCGCTGATGGCGTGAGCAGTTTCTGCGGGACGCTGGCTACCAGGATCGTTTGAGTGTGGTCACCTGATCTGGCCCCACTTCGGCCGATTATCTTCATGAATGTTGGCCCCAGGGTGGTGGTGATGCTGCTGGCGGGTGGGGCGGTGTGTCGTCACGAATTTTGGCCCCACC
>JABBOX010000114.1 GCA_012927555.1 Phycicoccus sp. | reverse complement strand
AGGAGAACATGACTCAGCCAGCACCACGACCCGACAGCGCTGGAGGCAGCACGCCCGGACCGTACCGGCGCGCGCGGCGCAGGTTCGGCCAGTGGCGCCGCCGCGTCGCCGACCCTAACAACCTCAGCGGGCAGCTGGCCAAGCAGCGGGCGCAGCTCGAGCAGCAGGCCAGACACATCGCCGAGCTGAGGGCAACCGTCGCAGCGCTCGGCAAACGCCTGCACCCGGTTGAGCTCGCATCCAGCCATCGCGAGCTCGAGCACGGCGGGCTGGCGATCCAGGTCGGCATCTGCGAGGAGCGGCTGGGCAAGATCGAGGAGCGGCTGCGCGACGAACGGTTCGCAGGTGATCAGGCCGAGATCGCCGAGGCCCGCAGTTTGGTAGAGACGGTGCGCCGGGAGCACGAACAAGTGCGTGTCCGGATGCAGGTCATCGGCCAGTACGAAGAGCGACTGCGGCGGATCGAGGATGCCGTCGTGAAGCTGTATGACGGGGACGTCCGACACCCGTTCTGATGCGGAGCCATTCGTGCGTTATTGATCCGTGGCTGATGGTCGCCGGCTGAGGGCAGAATCGTGGTCGTCAGCCATTGTTTCCACGCCGGGCACCTGATTCCAGGATCAGCCAGTCTGCCTTCGGACTGACAAGAGGCTGGAAAAGCAGCCGAATCGGTCTCGAAGCAAGGACCGCGGCCACAACGACAACGCCGACGAGCATCAGGCCAAACGCCCAAGGTGTTCGTACTTGGCTGGCGAAGCCCGCCCAGGCGAAGGCCCAGACCAACGCCCCGTGCAGCACGTACGGGTACATCGACCACTGACCCGGCCCTGTCGCGATGGTCTTGCGGCGCGGCACCAGGACGATGAATGCTCCCGTCACCAGGAAGACCATCGCGAGCAACGCGGCGCGTGTCCCCATGCCCTCCAGGGCACCGACATGCAGGGCACGGTAACTACGGTCCCAGAACAGCCAACCCCGCGGAATGACCTTCTCGAACAGGACCGCCACAGGGATCGACGCGGCGAGCACACCCCAAGACGCGACACGGACAGCCATTGGTGGTCTCTTGCTCAGACTTCCTCGGCCCAGAACGAGTCCGACTGCGAAGAAGGGCAGGAGACTGGCAGCCCGATTCAGGGCGAACGCGGAGCCGAGGACGGTGGACATCGGCGCGACGAGCGACACGACAATGGCGAACGGGATGACTGGTCGGATACGCAGAAGGAAGGGGGTGCTCAGCCGCCATATGAACAGCGCAGGCAGGAACCACAGTTGGAAGATTGGGTACAGAACTTGGTTGATGCCCCAACCGATTGACCGGCCATTCAGGTAGAGCAACACCATGTAGGCCAACTGGGCAATGACGTAGGGAAGGGCGACGGTCCGAATCAGCGACCGGACCTGCTTGCCGGAGAGATCGCGACCACTGGTCATGATCCCAGCCACCAGCACGAACGCTGGCATGTGAAAGAGGTAGATCCAGCGGTAAAGATTCAGCCCAGGCGGGAAGAACGTGACGGTCTGACCGATTGCGTGTCCGGCGATCACCAAGACGATGAGGATGCCCTTGATGTTGTCGATGTAGGCGTCCCTCGCAGGCGCCGGCACTCCAGCATGCGAGGAATCCCCGCTCAAATCGCTGGACCCCAAGCGAATGGCGTGCTGCGCCGGTTCGGCGCTGTGATTGATTTGCGTGGTCACGTTGTGATTGATTTGCGTGGTCACGCCAGGTGCCTCCGGAATTGGTGCATAAGCGACGAAGCCTACCCGAGCCAACACAACCAACCAAAGATGGCAGCGCAGCCGCTGGACGAACTCGACGTTGGCTCCGGCGGCCACGGCCGGGCTCACGACCTTGCCACCGACCCCCGAGGTGGCCTCGTCGATCGAGAACGTCAAGCCCCCGACACCAGCGGGACAGGCTCAGGCGCAGCCCTCAATCTGGATGACTGCCGTCTCGAAACCGCTGTAGAAGCGGAGGACCTTCGCGCCGTCCGTCTCGAAGTTCATCGAGTGACCGTTGTTATCCGGCTTGAGGTGCAGGTAGTGCCCAGGGTGTTGGTACCAGTTCGGCTCCACGACGATCATGCCCGGGTAGGCGTCGTTGACCTGCTGCTCGGTCGACCCGTTGCCGATCCCCTCGGAGGTGCGGGTCTTGCCGCCCTGGTACACATCCACGCGCGACATCACGCCGTCCTTGAACATGAACGACACCGCAGGGACGCGCGTTTCCGGGACCATGTAGACGCAGTTGTTCATGACATCGGTCTCGCGGACAAACGTCTGCCCGGCTGCCGCCTCTGCTTCCTTGACCGTCATCCCGACTGTCACCCCACCGATACCGTCGCGCCTGAGCACATGACTGCTCGTGAGCCCCGTCTCCGTGGGTTGCACCGTCTTGAGCGTGCCAACCCATGGGGAATGGCCAGGGTGGGGTTCACCCCGGATGGCGGACACCTTGATAGCGGGATTCATGATCCCGCAGGCAGGATGTCTTCATGTCGGGCAAGCGCAAGCGCACGAGTTACACACCGGCCTTCCGTCGCGAGGCG
>JABBOX010000222.1 GCA_012927555.1 Phycicoccus sp. | reverse complement strand
TCCGTGGTGGCCGCTGACATAGTCAGCTGGCCACCACGGATTCGGGTTTGTGATCGACCTCTGCATCACGTGTATCCGATATGTGCCGCTCGACGGATGGTGGGCCAAATCGCTCAAATAGATACTAGGTGCGAGAGCAAAGCGCAGACGGAACCTCCGGCGCGCCAAGAGAGCGGGAGAGGCGACGAGGTGGTGACGTTCCTCGAGTTGGCACTGCAGGGTGCGTCCTGGGCCGCGGCTCAGTTTCAGGGACCACGACGGACCCGCGTCTCGAGACCAGTAGGGCCGGGAGTTACCAGATGACAAGTATGAACGGGCGATCCGCCCGCCGCACCTGGGCGTTCGGTGCGGCCGCGGCCTTTTTCGTGTCGCTCGCCGTGCCATTCCTGGCGCTATTCAGTGCTGCCCCGGCCGATGCCGTCACCGCCGGCGTCGGGACGAACGTCCCGCGCTATGCCCTGCACCCCGTCACCGCGGCGCCGTCGGTCTCTGTCCCGAAGGCGCTGGCGGCCGCGGTAGGCCCCACGCCGCATGGTCCCTACACGAAGGTCGCCGATGAGTGCGCGACCTGTCACCGCACGCACACCGGTCAGAACAAGAACCTCCTGAAGAGCGCTTCGCCCCAGAGCAACCTCTGCTTCACCTGCCACGACGGCACGGGCGCGAACACGAACGTCAAAGCCCAGTACACGGATCCGGCCGTACCCGCCAACAACGCGACAACCCGTGTGATCTACCGGCACGATGCGGTCGTCACGACCTCGCACAGGAGTGCGGGACTGAACGAGTTTGGCGGGGTGAGCAACCGGCACAGCGAGTGCGGTGACTGTCACAACCCGCATCAGGCGAACGCGACCAACAGCACCCCGGGGGCGACCGGAGCGACAGCCTCCGGGCGGCTCGCGGGCGTCTCCGGGGTGTCGGTCGTGAACGGAGCCACCCCCGGATCAACTCCCACCTACACGTTCCTCGACGGGAAGACGCCCGCGACCTCCATCACCCGCGAGTACCAGCTCTGCTTCAAGTGCCACTCCGGGTTCACGACGCTCGACCCCAACGCAGGGTTCGGGTCCTCGAGGTTCCGGCTGGACAAGGCGGTGGAGTTCAACCCGAACAACCTCTCCCACCACGCGGTCGAGGCGCCTGGGAAGAACACTACGACAGCGATGGGCCTGAGCCTGTCCGGGGCATCGATCTACAGGCAGTGGACCTTCGTGATCGGTGACACTATCCGCTGCTCGAACTGTCACGCCAGTTCTACCAAGTACAACCAGACCACCCCGCCACCGGCCAGCGGCGACCTGCCGGTGCACACCTCTCAAGTTGCAGGGATTCTGCTGGCGCCCTACAGGAACCGCATCCTCAAGCCCGTAGGCGAGGCCTATAGCGCTGCTGAGTTCAAGCTCTGCTTTATGTGCCACGCCACCGCCCCATTCAGCGGGAGCTCCACAGCCACCAACTGGTCAAAGCACTATGGCCACACGAACACACGGAACGGTACTAATACGGGTGGTTCGGACATTGACAATCCCCTGGCAAATGGGGGGAATGCCATCTGCGCCGAGTGCCACTTCCGCATCCACTCCACGACGTACAAGGACGGGACGCAGACGATCCCCGGGAACCGCCTGGTGAACTTCTCCCCGAACGTGACCGGAGCGCGCACGTGGGCGGGTGGTAATTCATGCAGTCTCATCTGCCACGGCAAGAGCCACTGATCACTCCCCATCCTGAACCCCGGGATCGCCACCCTGCTCGTCGGTAGGTACAGACCCGATTCCATGGAAGGTACAGACCCGCCTATACCTTGCCCCGCCTGATGTTGAACTCCCCAGGGCCGCCTCTACCCAAGATGTGCCGCGCGACGGATAGTGCTCCAAATCGCTCAAATAGAGACTAGATGCGAGAGCCGAAGCACCCGCGGCAACGTATCGGGAGCGAAATGGAGCAGGGAACATCATGAGTCGTCAGCCGGTATCCGTGGAAGGTCGCGCAGCTGCGGCCGAGCTCAGGAATGAGCTGCTCGGTCGGCTCGGCCTCCGCGAGAACGCAAGCGATGCGGACGTCGAGACAGCCCACAACGGGCTGGTGGAGTTCCTCGAGCTGGCACCGCGTGAGGTGAAGACCTGGGCCACCGCGCGGACCACGGACGTGGACGAGGCGTTTGCCCTCCTGTCCGGCCCCGAGGCGGACCTTGTCTGGGCCACCCAGAACGGGACGACGGCCGCGGTCAACCTCTCGAAGGACCTCCCCTCCTCCCCTCCAGCCCCCGACGCACCCAGCGCGTTCGCAGCACTCGCGGCAAACAAGCCACAGCGGAACAAGATCATTGGTGCGATCGGTGCCGTACTCGCCGTCGCTGTCGTCTTCTTGGTCTTCCAGATGGGCAAGTCCGACGTCCCCGGCATCTCGGGCACGCCGACGGGCCAGCAGACGACGGCAGCCGCCGGCGGTGCCACCCCGGTCGACCAGGCCAAGCTCGCCGCGCTGATGCAGAAGATCGCCGCGAACCCCAAGGACGTTGCCTCGCTCCAGGACATCGGCAACCTCTACTTCGGGGCCACCGACTACAAGAACGCA
>JABBOX010000201.1 GCA_012927555.1 Phycicoccus sp. | reverse complement strand
ACCCAGCGTGACGTTTGGTGCAGCTCCGTCGGCACCCTCACCTGCGGTCAGCCCGTCGCCGACCCCCGAGCCGATCTCGCCGCCGGAACCGAGGACGCCTCAGGACACGGTCCCGCCGGAAGCTCCGCCGATCGCCTGAGCTGACCTACTGGTCGCGCCTGGAGGTGTGCGGCAGCAGGAGCCAGTACTGGTCCCGCGGCAAGGCATCGACAGGCTTGTGGCGGGACGTTCGGCCGGTGTCATACCGCTGAAGCAGCTCGTCCAGCTCATGGTTGAGCGCCGTGGCCTCCTCATCGGTGAGATAGAGCCGGCCACGCGAGATCGTGGCGCTCTTGGCCCCCGGTTCTTGGTCCAGCATGGCGTCGACCGCGTTGTTCAGCCCGGCCATGAAGGTCGAGATGACGGCGTTGGCGGCTTGTCGCATCGATGCTCCCGAAGCGCCGTCGCCGCGGCCGATGCTGAGGTTGTTGGCACCCGCCCGCCAGGGCCGCTCCCGACCGTCACTCGAGGTGTCATCGCGCACGACGATGCCCCACTTCTCCAGCGCGCGCAGGTGGTAGCTCATGGCGGAGGGGGAGAGACCGCAGATCTGTGCGGCTTCGGTCGCCGTGAGGACGGAGCCGCTGTAGAGCTCGTCGATGACCTGCTGCCGCGCCTCGTGCGCGATAGCCCGGATCGCTCGGGGATCGTTCAGGGTCACTGTCGTCCGCTTCCCGGGAGATTTGGCCATGACTCCACGATAGGCGTTGACCGCCTAATTGTGAAGCGGTACCTTCATAATTATGAAGCAACCACTTCAGACAGCGACGAGGCCACTCAACGGGACTCCACGCGGCCGGCGACCGTCGATCTGGCGTCACCGGGACCTGCGGCTGGTGATTCCCGCGCTCACCATCTCCCTCGTAGGCGACTCGCTCGCCATGATCGCCCTCATTCTGCGGGTGCACGATCAGGGCGGCGGGACCTCCGGTATCGCGTTGCTGATGGTCGCCTTCGCCCTGCCGACCGTCCTCGCGATGGGTGTCGCCGGTCACATCGCTGACAGGTTCGACTCGCGACCGGTCCTGATGGTCTCGACGTCCGTCCAGGTACTCGCCTGCGCCGGCCTTGCTTCGTTCGGAAACCGTTGGAGCACCTACGCTTTCGTGGTTCTGCTCCAATGGGGTCAGGCCGTTTCGAGTCCTACGTGGGGTGCGCTGACACCCCGGATCGCTGGCGACGAAGACATGGGTCGGGTCATCTCTTTGCAGCGGAGCCTGCTTGCCGCCTCGGGCATTGCCGGTGCCGCGCTGGCCGGTCTGCTGGTCGGCACGCATGGAACGGCCACAGCGCTCTGGGTCGACTGCGGCACGTTCGGTGCGGTCGTGCTGGCGGCTGGACTTGTCCGCACCCGCCGAGGCGGCCGGCACGAGGCCTCCCGGCGGTGTGCCGAGCCGGTAGACGTCGCCAGACCGCACACGTTCGACGGCCTGCGAATCCTCAGGCGGGACAGCTTGATCTGGCTCATCTTCTGCTGGACGATCCCGTTCATCATCGTGCTCGAGGGCGTGAACGTCGTCGAGGTGTTCCTCGTCCGCGACGACCTCGGAGCGAGTCCCACCACCTACGGCCTGCTTGAGGCGTTCTTCGGAACCGGTGCAGTTGCCGGGTCCTGGGCAGCAGGGCGCCTCGCCACGGACGACTCCCGGGTACGTGGGGTTCTGATCGGGTCGGCGGGAACGGCTCTGAGCATCGCCTTCGCCGGCCTGGCACCCACTGTCGCCGTGCTGGCGGTTTGTCTGGTGCTGCTGGGAATATTCAACGGTGGGGCGAATACGGCCATCGGGCCCCTCTACGTCCTACGCCCGGCCGAAGCCGAGCGCGGCAGAGTGCTCGCGGCTATCAACGGGGTCTCGCGCGCCGGCTCGATCCTCGCCCTCGGCCTGGGTGGTCTCGTCGGCGGCTGGCTCGGGCCCCGGGTGATCTTTGTGGCCGGAGGGGTCTGCGCATTGATGGTTGTCGCCGCGCTCGCCTGGTCGCTGCGTGGCCTCGACCGCACCCCGCGCCTGCCGGAGGAGGTGTTGGCACCCGCACTGGGCGCAGCATGATCAGGTGCTGGACCGGGGACGGGCTCTGGGCGCACGATGGGTCCATGGCTCGCTACAAGGTCATCATCGATGTCGCACACGGCCCCCGCGTCGCACGGACCGTGCGCGCCCGGAGCGCGCACGCGGCATACCAGACAGTTCGAAGAGGACTGATCGAGGCCGGAGCCGACCCGGACGCCCAGCACGTGTCCTCCGTGAGGCGGCGCAGGCTGTTGCGTCGATCGCTTGCGCTTGTTGGTTTGTGGGATCTCGGTGATGGTGACGACGGCACCGCGGGCGTGCGCGAGCCGCGCCGGCCCAAACCAAGTCCGCCCAGTCTGCGCATGGTCCTGAACGAGCCGCGCGAGGACTTCGGCCGCGCGCTAGAGCAAAAGCTAGCGCGCGGACTTGGCCTGGCTGCGGTGGCGCAGGTACTCCACACCCACCGGGACGAGGGAGAGCGCGACGATCAGGACAAGCATGACCTCAAGGTGCTTGCCGACAAACGCGAACTGCCCCAGGAAGTACCCCAAAAGCGTGACACCGGTTGCCCACAGGA
>JABBOX010000069.1 GCA_012927555.1 Phycicoccus sp. | reverse complement strand
GCGCGCCGTTCGAGAGGGTCGAGCCGGTCCACGTCAAGTGAACGGCGCCGGGACCGGTGATACTCGCGACCGGCGCGCTCGGGGGGTTCAGGGTGCCGGTCGTGGCCGACGCTGAGCCGCTACCCGAGGTCGTCCAGTAGGCCCACGCGGAGGTGCCGGTCATGCAGAAGGCGGCCAGTGCCACCAGGATTAGACCCGCGCGCGTGGCGGGTCGAGCGTAGGAGAACTGGGGGTGGACGCGAAGGACGAAGCGGCCCATGTCAGTTCCCCTGCGCCGATCCGGAATACGACAGCGACAGGTTGGCGCCCTTGCAGCCGTCCTGGTTGTAGGACGTGTTCAGGAACTCGATCTTGGGTCGTTGATTGGAAGAGACGCCAAGCTGTGTCAGGTTCAGCGTCGTCGAACCGGGCACGACCAACGGGTAGGGCCCGTTGTACTGGACCACCGCGTAGTCGCCAGTCCTACAGGGCCGCGTCTCGCCGGCGGCCCTGGTAACGCTCTGCAGCGAGACCGACAGGTTCGTCACCGAAATCGACTTCTTGTTCGGGTTGGTCAAGCTCAGGTCCAGTGGCAGTGCCAGCCCGGGGGCAAGGAGGCCATCGAGGTTGCCGGAGATGATGAAGTTCTTGCCCTTGGTGTTGATATCCAGCTTCACGCTCGCGGAGGCGTTCTTCGTATCACCGTTACTGTCCCGGCCCGCCGCGCTAAGGATCAGCGAGTAAGTGCCGTCCTTCGTGCCCTCGGAAGTCGTGACCTGCAGCGTGGACGTGTCGCCGCTCGTCACGTTCGGCGCAAAGGCTGCAGTCGCGCCAGCCGGCAGACCGCTCGCCACCTTGAGGGAGACGTTTCCGGGGAGTCTGGTCCGGTCGAGCTGGATCGTGTATGCCGCGGTCTCACCGGGAGCAAGGGTGACTGAAGCGGGGGTGGAGGTCATGGACAAGGCGCCAGACAGTGGGTAATTGACCGTGAGACCGGCGGTGATGCTGCCGCTGATCTTTCCGCTAGTGCCTGTGACTTTGAGGGTGTACGACCCGACCGGTGTGCTGGATGTCGTAGTCACGCTCAGGACTGAGGTGTGCGTCGCGCCTGTGTCCGACGCTGTCAACGCTAGAGCGGAGGGCTCAAGGGTCGCCGTCGCTCCGCTGGGAAGACCACTGGCGCTGAGGCCAACGGTCCCTGCGAAGCCGCCTGTGCTGGTGACAGTGACGGTATAGATCGCCGCCTGGCCACGTGCCAAGGACTGGGATGCCGGGGAGATCTGGAACTGGATGTCGCCCTTGGCCGACGCCGTGTTGACGCCCGTGTACGTGCCACCGGATAGCAGGAGCAACGAGGTCAGGACAGCAAGCAGCACGCGACGCCGCTTCCTTTTCCTCGCTGGGTTCATCTGGGACTCCTAGCTCGCACGCACGTTGCTGGACAGGGTTGAGAAATCCAACTCGGCAAGGCGGAGCGACCCCCTGGTCGCCCCGCCCCACCGAGAGTGCGGAGCTAGCTGCTTGCCAGCGTCACGGTGACGATGGCGCTCTGGCATGCGTCTTGGTTGACCGTTGTGGAGTCAACGAAGTACAAGACCGACGTGCCGACCGAGACACCGCTCAAACCCGCCCCGACTGTCGTTCTAGGGGTTGTTGGGGCGATTGTGAACCAGGCAGGCAGGCAGGCAGCCTTGCTCGTGGTGATGGTTGGGGTTATGGCAGTCACGAACAAGTTGGACGAGCCACGGTTGTCGGCGGTGTACGTGACCGTCTCGTGAGCGCCAGGTGTCAGGCCGTCATCGAACGCAGCATGAAGATCGACGGTTCCATTCGAGGAAGCGTTCGTGGCCGCGCCATCGCCGGAACCAGTCGTGGTCCAGTAGGCGTACGCGCCACCGGCGCTGGCGACCAGGATTCCGGCTGCGAGGACGGCGGTGGTCTTCTTGTTCAGCTTCATTGAGCGCATTTCGGTCTCCCTTTCGAGGAGTTCGAGAGCGCCGGTTTCGCCTCTAGCTCCCCGCTGGGCCTTGGCGACCAGGTCGCCCAGCAGATCAACGCTTCCGCCCCATGGCCCCCCTGCTGGGGGCCGATGCACCAAATATGTTGCAACCAAAGGGGATGCGCCTCGGGGATTAGGTCACCCTCTACTGCCCTTTAGTCAGGGCCGTCTCATACCTTCGGCGGAGGGTGAAATAGGGCATCCCGTCACAAGAGGTGACACAAAGACCTCGGATCTGTCGCCCGTCGCAACCAAGGCGGGCCTTTCGACTCTGTGCCCCAACCGCCGAAGTCCGGCACAATGACGCGCGTGACCCGTCTGCGTGCCAGCAAGGAAACGCTCCTGTTCTCCGTATCCACGGTGCTGCTGATCGCCGGAAGCGTGACGTGGCTGATGGGCGCAGATACGCCGACCCGCGTCCTGTGGTTCGCGGGCAACGTTCTCGGACTGGGCTTTTCGATCCTTTGGACCATCAGCGCGATCCGGCGTGGCCAGCTGAGCGTCGACGTCATCGCGGTGCTTGCCCTGGCCGGCGCCATCGTGGTCAACGAGCCGTTCGCGGGCGCCATGATCACCGTGATGCTCGCCAGCGGGCAGCTCCTCGAGGCTCGTGCTGCCGCGAGGGCACGCCGTGAGCTGAGCCTTCTGGTCGAGCGAGCCCCCCGCACCGCCCGGCGCCGATTCGAGGACAGCGTCATCGAGATCCCGGTGGACGACGTCGTCGTCGGCGACCTCCTGCTCGTTGGCACGGGCGAGATCGTCCCGGTCGACGGACGGCTCCGCTCTCCCGCAGTTCTGGACGAGTCCGCGCTCACCGGTGAGCCATTGCCGGTCGAGCGGGTGGCCGGAGACGCCGTTCGCAGCGGCGTGGTCAACGCGGGGCAGCCGATGGACCTGGTCGCGACAGCGCTGGCCGCGGAGTCGACATACGCCGGCGTGGTTCGTCTCGTCGAACAGGCCCAAGCATCATCAGCGCCGTTCGTGCGCGCCGCCGATCGCTTCGCCATCCTTTTCGTGCCGCTCACGCTCATCCTTGCGGGTGCGTCCTGGGCGCTCAGCGGGGATGCCGTCCGCGCGGTCGCCGTGCTCGTGGTTGCCACGCCGTGTCCGCTGCTGCTGGCGGCCCCGATCGCGATCATGTCGGGACTGTCCCGGGCCGCGCACATCGGCGTCGTCATCAAGGGCGGCAGCGCCCTCGAACGGCTGGCCGGCGGACACGTGATGCTCTTCGACAAGACCGGCACGCTGACCCAGGGGCACCCGGTCCTCGCGGACGTCGTCACCGCCAGCGATGCGATGGAGGCCGACGAAGTGCTGCGCCTCGCCGCCTCCCTGGACCAGGTATCGGCGCACGTCCTCGCCAGCGCGATCGTCACCGGTGGCACCAAACGCGGACTCGCCCTCCAGATGCCGGAGGACGTCAAAGAGGTCCACGGCTACGGACTGGAGGGGACGGTCGGCATACACCGGGTCAAGCTGGGCAAGGCCTCCTGGATCGTCGGTGACACCGCGCCGGCATGGGTGCGCCAGGTGCGTCGTCGCGCCGATCTGGACGGCTCCCTGACCGTCTTCGTCGCCATCGATGATGAGCCCGCCGGCGCATTCCTGCTCGAGGACGCGATCCGGCCCGACTCCCCCAGGATGGTTCGCGCACTACGCGAGGCGGGCATCACGCGCGTTGTGCTGGTCACCGGCGACCGAGCCGACATCGCGGACATGGTCGGGCGGATCGTTGGCGTCGACACCGTGCTGGCCGACTGCGACCCCGCCGACAAGCTCGCTGCGATCGTGCACGAATCGGCGCTTGGCGTAACGATCATGGTCGGCGATGGCATCAACGACGCGCCAGCTCTCGCGGCAGCCGGGGTTGGGGTGGCGCTCGCGGCGCGCGGGGCGACCGCGTCATCCGAGGCCGCGGACGTCGTACTCACCGTCGACCGGGTTGACGCCCTCGCAGACGCGATCCTCATTGCCCGGCGTGCCAAGGGAATTGCGCTGCAGTCGGTTGTGGTCGGCATGGGCCTTTCGCTGGTCGCGATGGTCGTTGCCGCGTTGGGGTATCTCCCGCCCGCGGCAGGTGCCGTTCTGCAGGAGGTCATCGACGTCTTGGCGATCGGAATCGCCCTACGGGCTGTAATCCCTGGCGAAGTGCACACGATCGCCATGGCTCCTGCGGACGTTGCCACAGCGCTGCGGCTGCGGGCCGAGCACGACTCCGTACTGCCGTTGATCGAGAAGATTCGGTCGGTCGCCGACGGACTCTCCAACAGCGACTCCGAGCTGATCGCCGTCCATACGCTGCTGGACCGGCTGGAGAGGGAGCTCCTTCCGCACGAGCGGGCCGACGAAGCGCTGCTCGTTCCGCTCGTAGACCGGGCGCTCGGGGGGACGGACGCGACGGCGGCGATGAGTCGCACACACGCCGAAATCGAGCACCAGGTCTCCCGGCTTCGGCGGCTGCTGATGGGCCTCGAGATCGAGACGGTCCAGCCCGAGGACGTCGTCGAGCTCCGGCGCCTGCTCTACGGGCTGTATGCCGTGTTGCGGCTTCACAACGCGCAGGAGGAAGAGGGCGCGTTCAGCCTCGTGCCACAGACCTGAGGCCCTGGCCGACCTCACACGGACCTGTGGGGCGGGGCCTGACGGGCCTCACACGGACCTGCGGTGCGGCGGCCTGACACGGCTCACGGACCTGGCCGATGTGCAGGACCGGGCGACCTGCGCATAGCACGTTTCTAGGGTCGAATTGCGTTTGTCCACAGGGCAATTCACCGCATGGCGGCATTCGCGCGGAGCCCAGGGGCCTGTCGGTGGTCGCGTCTAGGTTGAAGATATGTCAGGGACCTCAACGATCGATGCGACGTCGACGATCGACGCGCGGCGCACTGGCGTGACCGCCGCGACGTCGCTGCTGGCCGGGCTCGGTGAGGTGGTGGTCCGGGTCGGCAACGACCAGCTGGGTCCGTTCCTGCGTGAGGTTGACGACCTGTCCCGGCAGGTCGACGCGGCGCGGGTGGCGATCCTGGCCGAGGCGTTGAGCCGTGGCGTGGTGGCAAGCTCGGACTGTGCAACCGCCGCGGGCTGGGTGATCGAGTGGGCTCCCTCGTTCCGAGCCGGTGGGGCGGGCCAGCTGGTGAAGGTGGCCCACGCGTCCCGGGCGGTCCGCAACCTGGCCCTGGCGGCGGCCGTGTTGGGGGCCCGGGTCTCGGTCCGCAACGCCGCAGTGGCCCTGGTCGAGATGGACAAGTTGCGCCCGCGGCTGCGCGATGAGGCGGTCGAGGCGGTGTGGGCAGGTTTCGTCAAGATTGCCACGGACCACGGCCCCAGCGAGATCCGCGGATTGCGCGACCAGCTGATCGCGACCCATGGTCATCAGGGCGACTTCCAGCGCAGGGCCGACCAGCTCAAGTACGGGGTGTCGCTGTCCCAGCCGTTGGATGACGACGGGATGGCCGTGTACCGCCTGCGCCTGGATCCCGAGGGCAAGGAAGTCCTGGAGGCGATGCTCGGACCGCTGTCGGCGCCGAACCCTACCCTGGGCTGCTCAGACCTACGCTCCTCCGACCAGCGACGCGGCGACGCGTTGGTCGCGATCTGCCGACGGGCCGCCGCCGCGGGAGGTGAGGCACCGACCACGACCAAAGCCGCTCTGTGGGTGACCATGGACCTGGACCAGCTGAGGAACAGTTGCGGTGCCGGGTCCACCCTGGGCGGGCAGCTGCTCGGGCCGGAGACGATCCGGCGGATCGCGTGCGACTCGTTGGTCATCCCGGTGGTTCTGGGAGGCGACTCCGAGGTCCTGGACGTGGGCCGAACCAAGCGACTCTTCACCCCAGGCCTGTTGCGGGCGTTGTGGTTGCGCGACAAGGGCTGCACCATCCCGGGCTGTTCGGCGCCGCCGGAGTGGACTGACGCGCATCACCTCGTCCACTGGATTGACGGCGGCGTCACCAGCCTGCTCAACGGGGCTTTGCTGTGCGGGCGCCACCACACGATCGCCCACCAAAACGGTTGGACCGCGACCGCGACCGCCAGCGAAGTGACGTGGCACCTCTGAATGCCCAGCCCCCGACCCGCCGTGAGCCGGCGGGCCTGAAGCTATGCCGTGAATGTCCGACGAACGCGTGCTCAGCCGTACTTGTGCTCAGCCGTACTTGTGCTCAGCCGTACTTGTGCTCAGCGCCAGGAGTGCTGCGGGTCAAAGCCGAGCACCCGGCGGGCTTTGTCGATCGACAGCAACGTGTCGTGCTCACCGAGGTCGCGGGTGACGGGTACGCCGGCGAAGGTCTCAGCGACCAGTTCCGCGTTGGGTCGTGACATGACCGTGTCGGCGGCGGCGATGATGAATCTGTCGAAGCCCACCGCGTCGTGCTCAAGGGCCTTGAGCACTGCCTGGGCTCCGTCTCTGCCGTCGATGTAGCCCCAGAGGTTCCATTTGCGCAGGTTCGCGTCCGCGTCGAACGCGGGGAAGGCTGCGTAGTCCTCGGGATCCATCACGTTGGAGAAGCGCAGCGCGATGATCTTGAGCGTCGGGTCCCAGCGCACCAGCTCGATGGCCATCTGCTCCTCGAGATGTTTCACCAGCGAGTACACGCTCTCCGGGCGAGCCGGGTAGTCCTCGTCGACGGGGATGTAGGGGGGCGGCACGTCGAACGGTAGCCCGAGAGTCGTCTCGCTCGAGGCGTACACGATGTTCCGGATACCGGCCCGGCGAGCGGCCTGGAAGACGTTGAACGTGCTGAGGATGTTGTTGTGGAACGTCGCGACATCGCTCACGATGCCCGGCGCGGGTATCGCGGCCAGGTGGACCAGCGCGTCATACGCCGGCGTCATAGCCTGGTCGGGACCGGCCGAGGGATCGTTCTCGCCGAACAGTGCGTCGATCACCTCGCCGTAGTTCGTCAGGTCGACCTGCACGAAACCCGACCAACGCTGACCGGTGAGGTCAAGGTTGACCACCTCATGTCCAGCCTGGCGCAGCACGGCCACAACCGTGCGACCCAGCTTGCCTGACCCACCCGTGACGGCAATCTTCATCGTGTGCTCCTTGCGAGTCCGTTTCAGCGCAGTCTGCCACTCAGGCTTCCGGGCGATCAGTCCCGGGCGGTGGCTCGGCGTTCCTTCTGTGGCAGTCGCACCCGGATTCCGGTGTGCTCCGCGATCAGCCCCAGAATGCCCGTCCCATCGATGAGCTCCAGCGGCTTGCCGGACGCATAGGCGTGACTTGCCGAGTCGATACCGGCTGTGGTGATCAGGATGCCCTTCGAGGCGCCGGCATCCGTGACCGCACGATGAAGCCGCTGCACCGTCCACACGTCGAGGCTTTGCGTTTGCCGGGCGGCGTGAACGACGACGTCGCCGCCCAAGACAGGACGGGCGTCAAAGACCAGGCAGTCGACGACGCCGTCCTCGCTGGAACGGATGTGTTTGATGTGCAGACCCATCTTGGGCAGCAGCTCGTGAACCAGGTGCTCGAACTGCCCTGCGGTCAGGTCCACGACGTCAAGACGGTTATCCAGGTCGGCAAGGACATTCGTCTCCACGACGTGGCGCGGGTCGATCTCGTTCAAGTCGCGAATCGGTTCTTCTCTCTGGCACGAATAGAGCACGGCCGCTCCGAGCTCAGCCAGGTTCTCGCGTGAATCGTCGAGTGTCAGGTTCAGGCCGGCGAACTGGCCTTGTGACGTACGCAGGGTCACGAGGCAGAGGCCGTGGTCAGGCCGCGCGGTACCGGCCTGCGTGGTCATTCCGTTGAGCGTCACTGTCTCGAGCCAGCCACGACTATCCGAATGGAACAGCTCGTGGAGGGTGCGCAAGATGACCTGAGCCACCACCGACGCGTACATCGACTCGACCTGCTCGGCACCTCGGGGACTGACGGCCACCTCGTCGGACTCCGCGACATACTGCAGCTCGCTGGCAGTCGGGATGACCTCGATGCCCGGGAGGGTGACCTCGACGACAAGCTCGCTGAGCTCGGGCAGGTACGCGAGCCGGAAGTGCTGGGGGAAGTCGATCGGATAGACCGAGCCGCAGAGCACCAGCCCGAAGTATCCGGCCACCGCCGCCGGGTCACCTCCATCCAGGACGCTGGCGAACACGTCCAGCCCATCGTTGTGCGCCTTCGCCTCCGCATCACGAGCCGCACCCCGGTCGAAGTGGATCCGCTGCGCACCCACGAGGGCACCTTGGCGGGCGATCTCGGCGTCGCGATGCACACGCAGGGCACGTTGGAAACGGTCCCTCGCGTCGGCCAACCTGAACTCTCGGTGTTTCTGGTCGTCGAGCAGCCTCATCCTGCCCGGCGTCGCATCAGGGGCGAAATCAGCCCAGAGCGGCGGCGCCTGGGGGAGCCCGGCCACCCCCGGCTCGAAGTCACTGGGCTGAGGGACCTTGCGCAAGGCCGCGAGGTCGAACCGCTCGGTTTGAGCCAGTGCGCTTCGCAGCAGGTTCGTCAGGTCGTGAACCCGGGCCGCTTGGGCAGAGTGGCGGGCCACCACCTCGGCATGGCGAGCCACGGCATACTGCCGTTGCGCCTGGTCGTAGTCATCAGCGACCACGGGATCGGCAAGGACGGCGCGCTCGACCCGATCCCGGGCTCGGGCGAGGTTACGAATCCATGGCAGATCGCGATGGACGTCGTCCCAGGACTGCAACGCGAGCTCACGCTGCAGCTCCATCAGCTCGGGTGGTTGATCCATCTGGCTCGCATCAGACTCGAGGGGAAGGTCCAAACCGGCTGGTTCGAGGGACCGCTGACCTGCACTCACAAGTGGAGCCTTTCGGTGGGCCGCGACGGTCGTGTCACACAACGGTATTTCTAGCCCAGGCCGGACTCTGCGTTGGGAATCTTTACGGTCTCTTGACCTCACGCTGTCGTTTACATACCCAACCGAGACTGTGCCGGTCGTGACCAACCGTGACTGTGGCGGTCAGTCTTCGTGGCGGTCAAACGTCGTGCCGCTCGATCCGACGCGGTGTCGAGGCGGTTGAGCGCACCGTTTATCTTTGATGTGGATAAAACCGCCAATCCGTGGAGACAGCGCTCGCGGTCCGCGCCCAAACTGGAGGAAGACCGTGACCGCTCAGCACCGCCGTGCGCCCTCGAAGAGGACGGTGCGTCGTCACCGGCTGATCGTTCGGTGGCTGCTGGTCGGGCTGGTTGCCGGGCTGGTTGCCGGCATCGGTTTCGGCTCGTGGTGGTTCTTGGCCGCGGCCGACACTCCCCCTCCGGCACCCATCGCCCAGAAGCAACCAGCCACACCCGCCGCCACGACGACGACGCCATCTCCCACACCGCGTCCAACAACCGAGGCCCTGGCACCTCTCGCCCTCACTGCCTCCGGTCCGGGCAGGCTAGCCACCGGATCCAGGCCCTCGGTGTTGCCAGGACCGATCCTGATTGCGGACGAGCACAACCATCGGTTGATGATCATTGACCCCCGCGGCCGGACCATGTGGCAGTTCCCCCGCGCAGGAGACCTCGCGGCAGGGCAGACCTTCAAGACCCCCGACGATGCGTTCTTCACCCCGGACGGCAGGCAGATCATCGTCGCCCAGGAAGACGACAACGTGATTCGCGTCATCGACATCGCCACGCACAAAATCGTCTACACCTACGGCAAGCCAGGGGTTCCCGGGTCCGGCCCCAACCGGCTGAACCACCCCGACGGCTCGCTGATGCTGGCCAACGGGGACATTCTGACCCCCGACATCAACAACTGCCGGATCGTGCTGATACCCAAGAATGGTCACGCAATCAGTCGACAGCTCGGTGGCACCGGGACGTGCGTCCACAACCCACCGAAGACTTTCGGCAAGCCCAACGGCATGTTCCCGATGTCCAACGGGAACTACCTGGTCACCGAGGCCGAGGGCAACTGGGTCGATGAGATGGACCTGTCCGGTCGCGTCACCTGGAGTGCGCAGCTGCCCGATGTCTCCTACATCTACGAAAGCAACGAGATCAGCCCGAACCGCTACGTGACGATCGACCACGCCAGCCCGGGCCAGGTCCTGACCTTCGATCGCTCCGGGCGCGTGCTGTGGCGCTATGCCCCATCCGGACCCCAAGCCTTGAACATGCCGTCCCTGGCGCTTCCCCTGCCCAACGGCGACTTCCTGGTCGACGACAAAGCCAATCACCGGATCATCGTCGTGGACCCCCGCACCAACTTCGTCATGTGGCAGTACGGCCACACCCACGTCGCCGGCAGCGGCCCCGGATACCTGGACAACCCGACCGGGCTGGACGTGTACCCGCCCAACTCGGTGCTAGCCAAGTAGTCCGTATCCATGGATCCCATGACCGACCTGACCCCGCGTCCGGCGATGATGGCTGATCCTCAGTTCCGGCGATGAGGGACTGCGGCTAGCCTCTTGCGCATGAACCAGTCGAAGGATACGAACGCGGCCATCTGGAAGTCGGACGAGGCCGTCCAGAACTGGACATCGACGGCCGCGGAGCGCGAACGACAGCGCGGGGCACAGTGGCGGTTCATGGGCGAGCTCCTCCCCTTCGGCGAGCAGGATGTCTTCACCTTCCTGGATCTGGGGGCAGGAACGGGGGCCGCGGCGGCAGGGATCCTCAGTCTGTATCCACGTAGCACCGCGATTCTCGCCGACTTCTCGCCACAGATGATGGATGAAGGTCAGCGAGAGCTGATGCCTTTCGCCGGGCGCTTCCAGTACGTCGAGTTCGACATGTTGAAGGGCGACTGGCCCGCGGCCATTCCGACCACGCTCGATGCGGTCGTGTCGTCAATGTGTATCCACCACATGCCCGATGACCGCAAGCAGGGTTTGTTCGCGGAGATCCTTGAGCACCTCGCTCCGGGCGCCTGGTATGTCAACTACGATCCGGTGACCTCCGCAGATCCCCTTGTCGCAGCCACGTGGGAGCGCAGGAACGACCGTGACGACCCCGCGGCTGCGAGCAAGCGCCTCAATCGCACGCCCGAGGATCAGTCCCGCTACGAGAACCACGTCCGCTACATGATCCCGCTTGAGCAACAGCTCGACTATCTTCGGTCAGCTGGCTTCCAAGGGGTCGACGTCTACTGGAAGCAGCTCGAGAACGTGATCTACGCGGGTCGCCGACCGGTTTGATGGCTGCCACGCCGATGGGCGGCATACAGAACTTGCAGAGCACCGGATGAAGGCGCCGGAGAGTTCCCCAACCCGCAGTCCCACCGTGCCAAGCGCTACCTATCGTCTTCAGATCACCGCGGAGTTCACCCTGTTCGACGCGGCCGCCGTGGTGGGCTATCTGGCCGAGCTCGGAGTCGGCGCGGTCTACGTCTCCCCCTTGCTGCGTTCGACCACCGGGTCCAGTCATGGATATGACGTGGTCGATCACGGGCTCGTCGATCCTGACCGCGGTGGCGATGCAGGGCTGGCGAGGCTGGCTCAGGAATGCCGAGCGGCCGGGCTGGGCCTCATCGTCGACATCGTGCCCAATCACATGGGTGTGGCTGTTCCGTCCGAGAATCGCGCCTGGTGGGACGTGCTCCGTTGTGGCCAGGCGTCGCCGTTCGCGCGGTGGTTCGACATCGACTGGCAGATCAGCGATGGCAGGGTCCTGATCCCGGCGCTGGGCGATGACGCCAACTTGGCAACCGATCTCACGATCGCCGACGGCGAGCTGCGCTACTACGAGCATCGGTATCCGATCGCGCCCGGAACCGGTGAGGGCAGCCCGGCCGCGGTGCACGACCGGCAGCACTACCGGTTGATCAGCTTTCGCCGCGCGGACACGGCACAGAACTACCGCCGGTTCTTCGCGGAGACCGACCTGGCCAGCTTGCGGGTCGAGGACCCAGCGGTGTTCGGCGCGACCCACGCCGAGATCCTGCGCTGGGTGTCCGACTACGGGGTGACGGGTCTTCGGGTCGATCACCCGGATGGTCTTGTCGATCCGGGCGGTTACCTGAGCCGGTTGGCGGCTGCCGCCCCGTCCTGCTGGATCACGGTGGAGAAGATCACCGAGCCGGGCGAACGGCTCCCCACGGACTGGCCGATCGCCGGCATGACCGGATACGACGCGCTGAGCGAGGTCAACGCGCTGCTGCTCGACCCAGCCGCTGAGGGCGCCATGACCGCGCTGTACGTCGAGCTGACCGGCGACGACCTCGATTTCGAGCAGCAGATCGCCGATGGCAAGCGGCTGGTGGCCACCACCATCCTGCAGGCCGAGGTGCGCCGGCTGGCCCGTTTCGTTCCGGAGATCGACAACGCGGTGGCCGCCCTCACCGAGCTCACGATCGCGTTCCCGGTGTACCGCTCCTACCTTCCGCTCGGCGCGGAATACCTCGCCCACGCCGTCCAGCGCGCGACTGCCCGCCAACCACAGCTGAGCGCGGCCATCGAAGCGCTGCTCCCCCGGCTGTCCGACCCCACTGACGAGCTGTGCGTCCGGTTCCAGCAGCTGACCGGCGCCATCATGGCCAAGGGTGTCGAGGACACCGCCTACTACCGCTACACCCGGTTCATCGGGCTGAACGAGGTCGGCGGATACCCGGGCAGGTTCGGCTCAGGGATCGCCGAGTTCCACACCGCGCAGCAGCGCCGCGCTGAGCTGTCACCGGCAGGGATGACCACCCTGTCCACCCACGACACCAAACGCGGCGAGGACATCCGTGCCCGGCTTGCCGTGCTGGCCGAGATGCCCGACACGTGGGGCGACACCGCACGACGGCTGATGTCACTGAGACCGATACCCAATGCGGCGTTCGGATATCTGCTCTGGCAAACCGCCGTGGCCCTGCCTGCACTGCCAGCGCTGACGACTGCGGCTCTTCAGTCGGCCCCTTCGGCAGCGGCGGATCTTCCGGCTCCACAGGATCCGACGGCTCTGCCGGCTCTGCTGGATCCGGTACCGGACCCGCGGCGGGACCGCTTCCAGGCGTATGCCGAGAAGGCCATGCGGGAAGCAGATGTCGAGACCGGCTGGGTCGACCAGGACAAGACCTTCGAGACCGCCGTATACGTCGCGGTCAGTGCGGCCTTCGACAACGCTGAGACACATGAGCTGATCACGTCGATGTTCGCCTTGATCGAGCCACACAGCTGGGTGAACTCGTTGTCGCAGAAGGTGATCCAGCTGACCATGCCGGGTGTGCCGGACGTCTATCAGGGCAGCGAGCTGTGGGAAGACTCCCTGGTTGATCCGGACAACCGGCGCCCGGTGGATTTCGCTTCGCTGCGCGCAGCCCTCACCGCATTGACCACGCCACCAGACCTGGACGGTACCGCCCTGGCCAAGCTGTGGGTGGTCAGCCGTGCGCTGCGCGCCCGCCACGATCACCCTGAGCTGTTCACCGGCTACACCCCTCTGGTGGTCGACGGGCCGATGCAGGACCACCTGGTCGCCTTCGATCGCGGTGGGGCGATCACCCTCGCGACCCGCCTGCCGGTCGGCCTGTCCGTTGCCGGTGGCTGGGGTGAGACCACCCTGCTGCTGCCACCCGGTCGATACCGCGACACGTTCACCGGCGCTGCCTTCACCGATGAGCTGTCCGTGGCCGATGCTCTCGGCCGCTACCCGGTAGCCCTCTTGCTCGCCGAGAAATCCTGATGACCACGATGGAACTTTGATGCCGGAAGTCAGGGTGTGGGCGCCCAACGCCACTCGGGTACGGGTCACGATCGCCGGGCCGGACGGCTCTATCGAGCACTCGCGCGTGATCACGGACCTCGAGCCGGACCGCGAGGCGGAGCGCGACCAGGAACGCGGCTCTGTCGCAAGCGGATGGTGGCGAGCTGACATCGCTGTGGCATTGCCGGGCCGCGACTACGGCTTCCTGCTGGACGACGACGAGCAGGTGCTCCCCGACCCGCGCTCCCGCTGGCAACCGCACGGCGTCCATCAGCCGAGCCGGTTCTACTCCGACGACTTCGTCTGGACCGACAGCAGCTGGCACGGCCACGACCTTCCCGACTCGGTGATCTACGAGCTGCATATCGGCACCTTCACCCAGACAGGCACCTTCGACGCCGCGATCGAGCGCCTCGACTACCTGGCTGAGCTGGGCGTGACCCACGTGGAGCTCCTGCCGGTCAACGACTTCAACGGCGAATGGAACTGGGGCTACGACGGCGTGCTCTGGTATGCCGTGCACGAGGCCTACGGTGGCCCGGACGGTCTCAAACGACTCGTCGATGCCTGCCACGCTCGCGGCCTGGCCGTCGTGCTCGACGTCGTCTACAACCACCTCGGCGCGTCGGGCAACTACCTGCCGCGCTTCGGCCCGTACTTCAAGACCGGCCGCAGCACGTGGGGCGAGCTGGTCAACCTTGACGGAGAGTCAGCCGGTCCGGTGCGCGAGTACATCATCGGCAACGCGCTGATGTGGCTGTCAGAGTTCCACGTCGACGCCCTGCGCCTGGATGCGGTGCACGCCCTGCATGACTCTTCCGAGGTCCACCTGCTGGCCGAGCTGTCCACCCGGGTGAAGGCTCTTTCAGTCGAGATCGGCCGGCCGTTGGTCCTCATCGCGGAGTCCGACCTGAACGACCCGATCATGTTCACCGATCGCGCCAAGGGTGGCTACGGGCTCGACGGCCAATGGAGCGACGACGTGCATCACGCCTTGCACGGGCTGCTGTCCGGGGAGCGGCAGGCCTACTACGCCGACTACGGGTCGCTCTCGGCGCTGGCCAAGGTGCTGACCAGGGCGTTCTTTCACGACGGGATCTACTCCACGTTTGAGGGTCACCTGCGCGGCAAGCCGGTGGACGTCAAGAACACTCCGGGATACAGGTTCGTCGTCTGCCTGCAGAACCACGACCAGGTGGGCAACCGTGCCGCCGGCGACCGGCTGCCCCGGATCGCGTCACCCGGCCTGCTGAAGGTGGGCGCAACCCTTCTGCTGACCTCACCGTTCACCCCGTTGCTCTGGATGGGTGAGGAATGGGCGGCCAGCACCCCGTGGCCCTTCTTCACCTCGCATCCGGAGCCGGAGATGGCGGAGGCCACGGCCACGGGGCGGGTCAGCGAGTTCGCCGAGCACGGCTGGAACGCCGCCGACGTCGTCAATCCGCAGGACCCGGCCGCGTTCACCGACGCCAAGCTGCGCTGGTCCGAGCAGAAGGATCCCGAGCACGCAGAGATCCTGGCGATCTATCGCCAGCTGCTGAGGCTGCGACGTGAACAACCGGATCTGGCTGACTCTCGCCTCAACCTGGTCGAGGTCGACTTCGACGAGGACGAACAGTGGATCGTCGTTCACCGGGGCGCGTTCGATGTTCTTGCCAACCTGGCCGACCATGCGCAGGATCTGCCGGTCGCCTCAGGCGACGTTCTCTTCGGCACCGAGCCTGGGCTGCGCACCAACGGACGCACGATCACCCTGCCTGCTCGTTCGGCCGCCGTCATTGTCCGATCGGCGCGCGCGACAAGATCGACGGTCGTATCGTCATCACGTACTGACCATCTAGCAAGAAAGATCAATCTCTGAAGGAGCAACGACATGAAGTACGTTCCCCCGGGTCAGCCCGGAAGCATCGTCTCGGTCAAGCCGCGCTACGAGAACTTCATCGGCGGGAAGTGGCTGGCGCCGACGCACGGCAAGTATCGCGTCAACGTGACTCCGGCAACGGCGGGCCCGATCACCGAGGTGGCCGAATCCAGCCCAGAGGATGTCGAACTCGCCCTGGATGCCGCCCACGCGGCCAAGGACGCCTGGGGTGAGACAACGGCGACCGAACGCGCCGCGGTGCTGAACGCCATCGCCGACGTGATCGAGAAGAACGCGGAGATGCTGGCGGTCGCCGAGAGCTGGGAGAACGGCAAGCCGGTGCGGGAGACCCTGAACGCCGACATCCCGCTGGTGGTCGACCACTTCCGCTACTTCGCCTCAGCGGCCCGTGCCGAGCAGGGCTCCTCCACCGAGATCGACAAGGACACCGTCGCCTACCACTTCCGTGAGCCGCTGGGCGTCGTCGGGCAGATCATCCCGTTCAACTTCCCGCTGCTGATGGCTGCGTGGAAGCTGGCCCCCGCACTCGCGGCGGGCAACTGCGTCGTCCTCAAGCCTGCGTCGCCGACCCCGTGGTCGATCCTGAAGCTGATGGAGGTCGTTGAGGACGTCGTCCCGCCGGGAGTGATCAACGTCATCACCGGTCCCGGTGCGGAGATCGGCAAGGCGCTGGCCACGAACACGCGGATCGCGAAGATCGCGTTCACCGGTGAGACGGTGACCGGGCGGCTGATCATGCAGTACGCCGCCCAGAACCTCATCCCGTCCACCACCGAGCTGGGCGGCAAGTCGCCGAACATCTTCTTCGCTGACGTGATGGACCACGACGACGACTTCCTGGACAAGGCGATCGAGGGTCTGGTGCTGTACGCCTTCAACAAGGGCGAGGTCTGCACCGCTCCCTCGCGGGCGCTGATCCACGAGGACATCTACGACGAGTTCATGGCCCGCTGCCTGGTGCGGATCGCCGCCATCAAGCAGGGTGACCCGCTGGACACCGAGACGATGATGGGGCCGCAGGTCTCCAAGCAGCAGATCGACAAGATCGCGTCGTATGTCGACATCGGCAAGGCCGAGGGCGCCGAGGTCCTCATCGGCGGCCACCGCGCCACCATGGAGGGTGAGTTCGCCACCGGCTACTTCTACGAGCCAACGGTGCTCAAGGGCGACAACAAGATGCGGGTGTTCCAGGAGGAGATCTTCGGCCCGGTGCTGGCGGTCACTACCTTCAAGGACGACGACGAGGCGTTGGAGATCGCCAACGACACCCTCTACGGCCTGGGCGCCGGCGTCTGGACCCGCGACGGGAACCGTGCCTACAAGATGGGCCGCAAGATCAAGGCAGGCCGCGTGTGGACGAACTGCTACCACGCGTATCCGGCGGGTGCGGCCTTCGGTGGTTACAAGATCTCCGGCGTCGGCCGGGAGAACCACGCGATGATGCTGGACCACTACAGCCAGACGAAGAACCTGCTGGTCAGCTACAGCACCAAGCCACTCGGTTTCTTCTAAAGGTTTGTGATGACTGGTCATGTCTAAGTCGGTCATTTCACCACGCATCACGGCCACCCCGGCGGCGCGCGAGGCGATCACTCGCCTGCGCGCCGCCCGGGGCGGCCCGGTGATGTTCGTGCAGTCCGGCGGTTGCTGCGCCGGCAGCACCCCGATGTGCTTCCCCGAAGGTGAGTTCATCGTCGGCGATGTCGACGTGCTGCTCGGCGACATCGACGGTAGCCCGTTCTACATCGACAAACGTCTCGACGAGGCATGGCACCAGGACGTCTTCCTGCTGGATGTCGCCGAGGGCCCGCCCGAGGACTTCTCACTCGCCGCCGGGGACGACCTTCATTTCGTCACGCTCTCGCCGGGCTGCGCCACACCAGGCAGCTGAAGCGCGCGACCACGACTAGCGAACGAGCGAACGAGCGACGAACCCCGCCGGCGGAACGCGACGAGCTGTTCAGACCATCGCGAGAAGCCCGTCGATGTCGCCGTGGACCTCGAGCCCGGCGACCTCACCGGTGTCGGCCAGGATGATCCGTCCCGAGCGATCGGTGAGCGTCACGTGGATACGTGCGTCCAGGGTCTCCTCGACGCGACGGTGCATCTGCGTGCGTATCGGAGCGTGCAGGAGCCCGCCGCGGCGGCGTTCAGCCGTGATGTCCAGTGTCAGGCCCGCCTTGCTGCGAAGCGACCAGCGGACAAGGTCGTCATCGACCGTCAGGGTCTCTGTGCGTGCGGCGGTGTAGGTGGCGAACCGGTGTAACGCGGGTCGACCATCCGGTCCGGCCATCCGCAGACCGACGATGAAACCGCGGAAGTGCGTGCGATGCCAGGGGATGATGGCAATCGAGCCGACCAGGCTCACGTCGGAGCTGGCGAAGTGGTTGCTCTGCATCCAGATATAGCCGGCAGGGAACGCTCGTCCCCAGTCCTTTTCGAGATAGCCGCGTCCGCCGTCGAAGGACAGGGAAGCGCCATCCAAGGACAACGAGCCGCCAAGATCGTGCCCGAAGGAGACGACTCCGTGGTAGGCCTCCATGACCGGAACCCAGGCGTACCAGCCCATGATCCCGGGCGATCTCACCGTCACGGGCCACGGGTCGAACCCGGTGGCGAAGTCAACCCGTCCGTGGAGGCCGGACTCGGGCAGATCGAGTGTGATGCCCTCCGTGGTGAACCGGTTCGGCCCTATGGTGACGTCGAAGTTGCCGGACGCTGCGTGGAAGTCCGCGGCGTCGTACCGCTCGTACCAGGACCGTCCGGTGGCCCCGTCGAGGACCTGGACGAACGCCTCATCGTGGCGACCAGCGGAATCCTCGAGTCCGAGGAAGATCCCCGGGATCACGGCGATTCGGGCCGAGCGGTCAGCGGAGATCAGCTTGACGTACCAGCCCTCGAAGAAGCCCGCTCGCTCGTGGGCTCCGTGATAGCCATCGGGGTGCAGGGTTGAGCCCACATTGGCGATGGTGCGCCTGGCGAGGGTGAGCGTCGGGATGAGAGGCACGCGGTCGAGGTTACCCGGCAGGCAAGCGACACTCCGTGGGCGGCGTATGGTCCCGGAGTGACTGATGCCTTCTACCTGCCGCTGGGCGATGACCGCTGGCGCCCAACCATCCACACGACCGGCCCGTGGGACGCCCGCTTCCAGCATGGCGGGCCGCCGAGCGCACTGCTTGCTCGTGCCATCGAACAGTGCAGCCCACGGGAGGACACGCTCGTTGCCCGGATGACGGTTGACATCCTCGGACCGATCCCGGTGGACGAGCTGGAGCTCCGTTCGCGAGTACTGCGCCCCGGTCGCAGCGTCGAGCTGGTCGAATCCACACTGTCCTACGGCGGACGCGAGGTTGCCCGCGCCCAGGCCTGGCGTGTTCTGCGCACCACGCAGACGATCGCCCCGCGACAGCTGCCCCCTCCGGCTCTGCCGGCTGAGAGGGCGACAATCGTTCCCGACGGGTGGGTAGATGGCTACCTGTCCGCTGTTGAGTGGCGTTTCGCGGCAGGGACTTTTGGGCAACCGGGCCCCGCGACCGCCTGGACCCGCCTGCGACATCCGATCGTCCCCGGCGAGCAGCCCAGCCCCCTGCAGCGCGTCCTCGCGGTCGCCGACAGCGGCAACGGGATCAGCAACGAGCTGGACGTGACCACATGGCACTTCATCAACCCCGAGCTCACCGTGCACCTGCACCGCGAGCCCGTCGGCGAGTGGGTGTGCGTGGAGGCCCAGACGGCCATCTCGCCTGGTGGGGTGGGGCTCGCCACCAGCGTGCTGAGCGACCTCAATGGTCCGATCGGCGTGGGTGCCCAGAGCCTTCTCGTGGCACAGCGCTGAGCAGCACACTCATCGCTAAGACGCACGCTCATCGCTGAGCCGCACGCTCATCGCTGAGCCGCTGTCCATACCGCGACAGCGAAGGCGCCCGATCCGCGTATACGCAGTTCAGGGGCCCTTGCGCAGTCAGTCAGATCAAGAGGCCACTGCGGTCTGGTGCGAGGGGCCCTTGACCGCTTCCTCCTCTTCCGCTGTCAGCAGAGGCTCGCCCTGCAGATAGCGGTCGATGGAGCGCGCTCCTGTCTTGCCGGCGCCCATCGCCAAGATGACGGTGGCGGCGCCTGTGACGATGTCGCCACCCGCGAACACGCGCTCCTTGCTGGTTGCCAGAGTGTGCTCGTCAGCGACGATGTTGCCCCACTTGGTGAGATCAAGTCCGCTGGTGCTCTTTGTCAGCAGCGGGTTGGCATTGGTGCCGACCGAGACGATCACCACGTCGACGGGGATACGCCTCTCGGAGCCTTCCAGGGGAACGGGACGGCGGCGGCCGCTGGCATCCGGCTCGCCCAGCTCCATGTCGATGACCTCGATCTCCTTGACCCAGCCATCCTCATCGCCGATGATCTGCGTCGGGTTGGCCAACAGGTCGAAGACGATGCCTTCTTCTTCGGCGTGGTGGATCTCCTCGGTGCGGGCCGGCATCTCGTCGAGGGTGCGGCGGTAGATGAGGTGGACCTCGGCCCCCAGTCGCAGCGCGGTGCGAGCCGCGTCCATGGCCACGTTGCCGCCGCCGATGACGGCAACCCTCTTGCCGACCGCGATCGGGGTGTCGTACTCAGGGAATCGGTAGGCCTTCATCAGGTTTGACCGGGTGAGGAACTCGTTGGCGGAGTAGACGCCGTTCAGGTTCTCGCCCGGGATGTTCATGAACGAAGGCAGTCCTGCGCCGTTCGCCAGGAAGATGGCGTCGTGGCCGTCGGCGAGCATCTGGTCGACCGTCAAGGTGCGCCCGATGACGTGATCCATCTTGAACTTCACGCCCAGGGACTCGACGTACTCGCACTCCCGGGCCACGATCGCCTTGGGCAGCCGGAACTCGGGGATGCCGTAGACCAGCACCCCTCCCGGTTTGTGTAGGGCCTCATAGAGGGTGACGTCATAGCCCATCTTGGCCAGCTCGCCGGCGCAGGTGAGGCCAGCTGGGCCGGAGCCGACCACGCCCACGTGCTTGCCCTTCCTCGGCGCGATCTGCGGCGTGGTGGCAGCATCCTCGCCGGTTGTGCCATGGGCGAACTCCCAATCGGCCGCATAGCGCTCCAAACGCCCGATGGCGACCGGCTCCTGCTTCACGCCGAGGACGCAGAGCTGTTCGCACTGCTCTTCCTGGGGGCAGACGCGGCCGCAGACGGCAGGGAAGCTGGTGGTCTCCTTGAGCTTGGCGATGGCACCGGCAGGATCACCGGCCGCGATCATCCTCACCACAGCGGGGATGTCGATCCCCACGGGGCAGCCGAGGACGCATTTGGGCTTCTTGCACAGCAGGCATCGGCTGGCCTCGAGCATGGCCATGTCCGAGTCGTAGCCCAGAGTCACTTCCTCGAAGTTGGCCGCCCGCTGCGCCGCGGGCTGGCAGGGCATATCCGTGCGGGGTATCTTCGGCGCCTTTGGCTTCCTCGCCGGACGGTCGCCGTGGACGGTCTGGGTGACTTCAGACACTTGCAGCCACCGCCCTGTTGCACGCAGTCGCATCCGTCGCAGTCGCATCCGTCGCAGACTCATCCTGCCCGGACGCATGGGACAGATAGGCGTCCAGCGAAGCCTTCTCCTGCTTGAGGTACTGCCGCTGACGGGACATCAGCACATCGAAGTCGACCTGGTGACCGTCGAACTCCGGCCCGTCGACGCAGACGAACTTGGTCTCGCCCCCGACGCTGACCCGGCAGCCGCCACACATGCCAGTGCCGTCAACCATGATCGAGTTGAGGCTGACGAACGTCTTGACGCCATACGCCTCTGTGGTCTTGGCGCAGAACTTCATCATGACGCCTGGCCCGATCGCATAGACGAGGTCGATACCGCCGGCTTCGCAGAGCTCCTTGAGCGGCTCGGTTACCAGGCACTTGCGGCCGCGGCTGCCGTCATCGGTGGTGACGATGAGCTCGTCACTGACCTCGCGCAGCTTGTCCTCCCAGAACAGCAGGCTCTCGTTGCGCGCGGCCATGATGCAGATGACCTTGTTGCCGGCTTCCTTGAGCGCCCGGGCGATCGGATAGATCGGCGCCACGCCGACCCCTCCGGCGGCGCAGATGACCGTGCCCACCTTCTCGATCTCGCTCGGCTGTCCCAGCGGTCCGATGAAGCTGGTGAGCGAGTCGCCCTTGCCCAGCGTCTGCAGATGCCGCGTCGACGTGCCAACGGCCTGGACCACGATGGTGATGGTGCCCGCCTCGCGGTCGAAATCGGCGATCGTGAGCGGGATCCTCTCCCCCTCTTCGTGGATCATCAGGATGATGAACTGTCCTGCCTGGCACGCCGCGGCAACCGCCGGAGCTTCGATGACCTGCATGAACACGTCATCGGAATAGTCGACTTTGCTCAGTATCTGGTACATGTCCTCTTTCTTGCCGTTGCCCTCGTCAAACCACTTCGGTTCAAGCCTCGCTCTCCGATGCCACTTTTTCACAGGGGCAAAGGTCCTCCCGGGTCAGCCCAGGCAACGTCCAGGGAAGACGTCACCATCCGACCCACGCACCATACCCCCATGGGTATTAGTGGAACTCAGCACTCCCCCACTGCAGTCCCAGCGCAGGGTATGCCGGTTGGCCGGCCGGGTCACGGGCGCCGATTGCGCGGCTGATGGCCCAGGCCCACCACACGAGCAGAGCTGCGGCCACGGCATCGGCGAGGAAGTGGTGGCCCGTTGCCATCACGATCAACGTGGTCACCACGGGATAGGCCCAGACGAGGTGGCGGAGCCGCGCGACGGGGAAAGCGACGACGACTGCGAGTGCCACCCACACGGCCCAGGCGACGTGCAAGCTCGGCATCGCGGCGTACTGGTTGGCCATCGCAGCCATCCCCACCGGGTTGCCGGCAGAGAGGATGTCGTGGACCTTCATGGTGTCGATCGCCTCCGGCACTGAAAGCCGGGGCGGCGCGAGCGGCAGCAGCCAGTAGACAACCAGCGCCGCCAGGCTGATGCCCACAAGGATGTTGCGGACCGATGCATAACTGTCAGGCCGGCGCATGCGTAGCCACACGAGAACCAGCGGAGTGACCGCGAAGTGAAGAATGCCGTAATAGAGCCCCGTCACGACGACGAGCCAATAGCGCTGTGCCACGAAATGGTTCAACCAGATCACAGGGTCGACATGCAGGTACTGCTCGGTCAACCACAGCCAGGTGGCTCGGTCGACCGCCGACCGGCGCGATCCGACGACAAGGATCTGGACGACCTGGTACAGGGAGTATCCGGCCGCCAGGATCAGGACCTCCAACCAGAGGACGGGCAACCGGCGACGGGTTCGGACGGGAAGCTCCAGCACGTTCCCTCCTCGAAGTCGACGTCGCCGGTTCCTGAATCTACGACGTGCGGACGAGCCATCATGCCCAAACGCGCGACACGCCCAGCAGCGGGGACGCAAAGAACGGGGACGCCCAGCAGCGGGGGCGCAAAGAACGGGGCGGATCGTTGTGTCGCCAGAGGCGTGGACCGTAGCTGCGGCCAGCGTGCGGACGCGAACGGGTCACTCGGCAACCTCACCCTGATCCGTGGCACATCGGAGCGAACGTACCGGGCGGCGATCAGTCGTCGTCGCGCTAGCTCATACTCCGGACTGCGACGGGAAGGCATGAAATAAGCCTGACAGCGCTCGCCTGCGGATGCCTCAATCGTTCGGCGGATGGCCAGAGGCTCTTTGGCGGATGACCGAGGGCCTTTCGGCTGATGACCCAGCCCACGGTCGTGGACCTACGGTTGAGTTGCGGCGGCGTTCGCACGCAGGGATAGGCGGGCGCTGCCGCATCCACCCAGGTGTCGTGCCACGGCTCCATTCGTTCCGATCGAGGGGAGGACTGCGATCTATGAACGCCCTACGGAAACTCATCGCCGGTTATCTCGCCGACAACCCTGGCGAGTCCTACGCGTCCATCGGCCGCCGCGGATCCGTGCCAAACCGTCCGCTGCCGAGGTCGACCGTCCACTCACTCGCGACGAAACCGAGCTGGCAACAGGCACCCCAGGTGTCGACCCTCGCGGCGTTGGCCCTGGGGATGGACATGTCCCCGGACGTGGTGCAAGCCGCGGCCGCGGACGCGGCTGGGTACGGTGACGGCGTGCCCTCGGAGACCATCGACGGCAGTACATGTCTCGTTGCGAATTCGATGAAGCACCGCACGGACAGCGCGTGGACCTGTTGGCCCCTCGCGCCGGATTCCTGCTCGCTGAGATGCGAGAGGAACGCAAGGCTCGGAACCGAGCGAGAAGCACCCGCCTCACACCTCGAAGCCGCGGGCGCTGCTGCGTCCTGCTGAGGCGCCCAGACCGCGGTGCCTTGCGCAGCCGCCGCCGACGATCCGTTGTATGTCGTCGAAAGTCGGCATCGGAGATGCGTCAAGGGGGTTGGGTGAGTGGAACGACGAAGGCCCCTGACTCGCGTTTCCGCAGGTCAGGGGCCATTTCGTGCTCGTGGGCGGTACTGGGATCGAACCAGCGACCTCTTCCGTGTCAGGGAAGCGCGCTACCGCTGCGCCAACCGCCCATTTTGTGTGGGTTGGTCGAGGTGGAGACGGGATTTGAACCCGTGTAGACGGCTTTGCAGGCCGTTGCCTCGCCTCTCGGCCACTCCACCGTGACGGTCTCATACCTTCACCGAGAGCGTTGAGGCTTTCGGTGAAGGCATGAAGCCTTCGAGCGGACAACCGGGCTCGAACCGGCGACCTCAACCTTGGCAAGGTTGCGCTCTACCAACTGAGCTATGTCCGCGGGACGCCAGCGCCGAAAGGCCCGCTGTGCGTGCGTGCAGACATTAACCGATCCGAGGGATCAGAGTCCAACCGGCCTCGTAATGAGGGGTGATCACCCGGCTCCTCAGCCGGCGTCAAAGGCCTCTCGTGAGCCGGCTGACGACGCCTGTTGGCCTCGCCCCTGAGCCAGCCGACCATTCGCGCTACGGAGCTCGGCCGCTCTTCGACCGCCCAAATGTGGCGCCCCGCGGCATTGAGTGCTGCACCGATGAGTACCGCCAGCGCCAGGAAGTACAACCAGATCAGGACGACGATCGGTGCTGCCAGCGGTCCATAGATTGACGTACCGCCCACCGTCGCACCCAGTGAGCGACGCAGCAAGAACGACGTCAGCAGCCAGATGACGAGCGTGAGGACCGCACCGGGAACGTCACGCAGCCAAGGGGAACGTCTCGGCGTACTGAGGTGAAACAGGGACGTGACGCTGGCCAGCGCGGCGGTGACCACGACGGGCCAATAGAGGAGCCGCAGGAAACTCACCTGGTCCGGCAGGAGATCGGCGAGCAGCGACGGCCCGATCAGGACAAGTGGGATCACGATCACGCCGACGACGAGGGCCGCAAGGTAGAGCAAGAAGCTCAGCGCCCGGGTACGGACGATTCCCCGGACGCCGCTTTGCCCGTACATGATCGAGATCGTGTCGACGAAGACATTGAGTGCTCTCGAACCTGACCACAAGGAGAACAGGAAGCCCACGGAGATGATGTCGAATCGACCGTTCCGCAGAACGTCGTCCATCGTGGGCACGATCACCTGGGTCACGCTCTGGTCGGTCAGGAAGCGCAGGGCGTAGGTCTCGATGGCCGTGGTGACCTGGTGCACCGTGCCTGGTCCGAGCAGCGGCCCGACATACCCGACGCCTCCGAAGAGCCCCAGGATCAGCGGCGGCAGCGACAGGAGGGTGAAGAACCCAGCCTCTGAGGCAAGACCCGTGACGCGGTAGCGCAAGCAGACACGAACAGTCTCCAGGATGAGCCGCGTCGCTGGCAGGGCGCCCGGGACACGTGACAACCGCCCACGGACACGCGAACGGACACGCGAACGGACACGCGAACGGGTGGTCGCCGGCCTGTTGGCACGGCTGATCCGCGCCGATTCCAGGTCCGCTGCTGATTTCACCCGTCTACGGTAAGGGAGTGAGCACCCATGAGGTCACCAACCAAGTCCCGCCGCTGCCCGGATACAACGTCATCTCGGCCGATCCGGCACTGCTCGAGGGGATCCAGCGCTGGGGCGATCCGCAGGATCGGACCGGGCTAGAAGCCCTGGGCGGCCTCGCCGGAGGGTCCGAGGCGCAAGCGTGGGGCGACCAGGCGGACGGCAATCCCCCTGTCCTGCACACATATTCCCCGCAAGGGGTCCGGATCGACGAGGTCGACTTCCACCCCGCATGGCACCAGCTGATGGACACGGCGGTCTCCCACGGCCTCACAGCCGAACCGTGGACCAAACCAGCGGGCACCGGGGCTCACGTCCGCCGGGCGGCCGGCTTCGTCGCGTGGTCGCAGGTCGAGGCCGGGCACATGTGCCCGATATCCATGACGTATGCCGCAGTGCCAGCCCTCCAGTCGAGTCCCGACCTGCTCGCCATCTGGGCTCCCCTGCTGGCCTCCCGCGAATACGACTTCGGGCTGCGACCCAGCGCCACGAAGAGGGGCGCCATCGCCGGGATGGGCATGACCGAGAAACAGGGTGGCTCGGACCTGCGCACCAACACGACCTCAGCTGAGGCCGCGGCTTCCGGCCCGCTCACCGGAGGGCAGAACTACCGGCTCACCGGGCACAAGTGGTTCTGCTCAGCACCGATGAGCGACATGTTCCTGATTCTCGGACAGGCCCCGGCCGGGCCGACGTGCTTCGTGGTCCCCCGCGTCCTGGACGACGGAACCCGCAACACCTTTGTGCTGGAGCGGCTCAAGGACAAGCTGGGCAACCGTTCCAACGCCTCAGCGGAGATCGAGCTGGACGACACCTGGGGTGTGCGCCTCGGCGAGGAAGGGCGCGGGATCAGGACCATCCTGGACATGGTCGCGGCCACGCGGCTCGATTGCGTGCTGGGCTCCTCCGCCACCATGCGCCAGGCCTTTGTGAGGGCGCTCCACCACACGCGTCATCGTGAGGCCTTCGGCAGCGCGCTCGTCGACCAGCCGCTGATGCGTAACGTCCTCATGGACCTGGCGCTCGAGTCCGAGGCAGCCACCACGCTGGGCCTGCGCTTGGCCGCGGCGGTCGACGAATGCGACACGGCGTTCTCCCGGCTGGCGGTCGCGGTCGGCAAGTACTGGGTCTGCAAGCGCACCGCACCCATGGTTGCGGAAGCGCTGGAGTGCCTGGGTGGCAACGGCATTGTCGAGGAGAACGGCCTCGCGCGGCTGTATCGCGAAGCCCCGGTGAACTCCGTCTGGGAGGGTTCCGGCAACGTCGTGGCTCTTGACGTCATGCGGGCAGTGACACGCGAGCCTGGATCGGTGGCGGCTTTCGCTGCCGAGCTCGACCTCGCCCGTGGCGCTGACCGGCAGCTCGACCAGGCCATCACGACGGCGATCTCCGCCCTGCAGTCCACCGCGGCGAACCTCGACCCGTCAGCCACTCAGCTCGGCGCGCGAGCCTTCGTCGAGCAGCTCGCGACCACGCTCCAGGCCTGCCTCCTGACGCGCTTCGCGCCGGCATTCGTGGCGGAGGCCTTCGTGGCGAGCCGTCTCGGTGGCGCCCATGGACACACCTTCGGCACGTTGCCGAGCGATATGGTCGAAGTGTCGGGCGCCAAGGTGATCGAGCGGGCGTTTGCCGGCTGACCCGATGGCCGACCCGATGATTGTGCCGTTGAGCGAGCGGCAGGTCACAATGAGTGGCCGCATCGGCAAGATCCGCGACTGCCTAAGGACTACATGAACATCTGGCCGGGCCATCCCTACCCCTTGGGAGCCACGTTCAACGGCAGCGGCGTCAACTTCGCGCTCTTCTCCGAGGTCGCTGACAAGGTCGAGGTCTGCTTCATCGCCGACGACGGCACGGAGACCCGGGTCGAGCTCACCGAGGTCGACGGATACGTATGGCACGGCTTCGTCCCCGCCATCGAGCCCGGTCAACGCTATGGCTACAGGGTCCACGGTCCGTTCGACCCGGCCAACGGTCATCGCTGCGACCCCACAAAGCTGTTGCTGGACCCGTACGCCAAGGCCATGGACGGGCAGATGGACGGCGACGCGTCCTTGTACTCCTACGAGCTCAGCGACCCCACCAAGCCCAATGGCGCGGACTCGCTGGGTCACACCATGCTGTCCGTGGTCGTCAACCCGTTCTTCGACTGGGGCCATGACCGTCCGCCACGGCACGAGTACCACAACTCAGTCATCTACGAGGCTCACGTCAAGGGCCTGACCATGACCCACCCTGACGTCCCCGAAGCCATTCGCGGGACGTATGCCGCGATCGGTCACCACGCGATCATCGAGCACCTGGTCGACCTCGGCGTGACGGCGATCGAGCTGATGCCGGTGCACCAGTTCGTCCAGGACTCCACGCTGGCGGACCAGGGCCTGACGAACTACTGGGGCTACAACACGATCGGGTTCCTGGCTCCGCACGCTGCCTACGCCGCCACCGGATCGCGCGGTCAGCAGGTCGCCGAGTTCAAGACCATGGTGAAAGCGCTGCACGAAGCCCATATCGAGGTCATTCTCGACGTGGTCTACAACCACACGGCTGAAGGCAACGAAAAGGGCCCGACCATTGCCTTCCGTGGCATCGACAACGCCGCCTACTACCGCCTTGTCGACGACGACAAGTCGCGCTACTACGACACCACGGGCACCGGCAACAGCCTGTTGATGCGCAACCCCCACGTCCTTCAGCTGATCATGGACTCGCTGCGCTACTGGGTCAATGAGATGCATGTCGACGGGTTCCGCTTCGACCTCGCGGCAACCCTGGCCCGCCAGTTCCATGAGGTGGACCGGCTCTCGGCGTTCTTCGACATCATCCAGCAGGATCCCGTCATCTCTCAGGTCAAGCTCATCGCTGAGCCCTGGGACCTCGGTGATGGCGGCTATCAGGTCGGCAACTTCCCCCCGCTGTGGACCGAGTGGAACGGCAAGTACCGCGACACGGTGCGCGACTTCTGGCGGGGCGAGGCGGCCTCGTTGGGCGAGTTCGCCTCTCGCATCACGGGTTCCAGCGACCTCTACGCACATTCGGCCAGGCGCCCGATCGCCTCGATCAACTTCGTCATCGCACACGACGGTTTCACCTTGCGTGACCTCGTGTCCTACAACGACAAGCACAACGACGCCAACGGCGAGGACAACAAAGACGGCGAGAGCCACAACCGGTCCTGGAACAGCGGGGTCGAAGGCGAGACCGACGACGCCGCCATCAACGCCTTGCGCCGGCAGCAGCAGCGCAACTTCCTCACCACGCTCCTGCTGAGCGAGGGTGTCCCGATGATCGCCCACGGCGACGAGGTCGGTCGAACCCAGCGCGGCAACAACAACGTCTACTGCCAGGACAACGAGCTCGCCTGGATCGACTGGGAGCTGGCCAAGGACGAGAGCCACCTGCTCGCCTTCACCAGCGCTGTGGTCTCACTGCGCAAGGAGCACGACGTCTTTCGCCGTCGCCGCTTCTTCGCCGGCGATGCAGCCCACGGCGGCAAGAGCGCGCTCGGAGACATCGAGTGGTTCTCCTCGGACGGCACCGAGATGGACGAGCTCGACTGGCGCAACGGTTATGCCCGCACCCTCATGGTCTTCCTGAACGGCCAGGCCATCCGTGAGCCGGATATCCATGGGCAGCGCATCGTGGACACTGACTTCCTGCTGCTGTTCAACGCCCACAGCGCCCCGGTCGACTTCGTCCTGCCGCCTGCGCCGTACGGCGAAACGTGGCGGGTCCGGCTTGACACCTCCGAGGACGAGCCGCCAGGTGACGACCGCAAGGACTGGTTGGCCGCAACAACGCATGCGGTCATCGGTCGGTCCATGGTCGTGCTGGAGGCAATCCCCGCTGCTGACGTGCAAGTCACCAGGACGCTGAAGCGCAAACCCTAGGTCGCAGCCAACCGCTCCATCTCAGCCTCAACGTCAAAGGTCGCGGCGGGCCACTGGGGCGCCATCGCCCGCAGGTGTTCAACCACCAGCTGCTGCACGGCCAGCCGTGCGTACCACTTGCGGTCCGCCGGAACGACGAACCATGGAGCATGCTCCGTCGAGCACTTCTCGATGGCCCCTTGGTACGCCTCCTGGTACGCCAACCACCACTCGCGCTCGTCCACATCGGCCGGGTTGTACTTCCAGTGCTTGTCCGGCTGGTCAAGGCGGGCGGTCAGTCGCGCCTTCTGCTCGTCGCTGGAGATGTGCAGCATGACCTTGACGATGGTGGTCCCGGTTTGTGTCACGGCCTGCTCGAACGCGTTGATCTGCCCATAGCGCCGACCCCAGGTCGCTGGCGGAACCAGGTTGTGGACTCTCGCAATCAGGACGTCCTCGTAGTGCGAACGATCGAAGACACCGATCTGGCCCGGTCTCGGCAGGGCCTTGCGGATCCGCCAGAGGAAGGGGTGTTCCAGCTCCTCCCTGGTCGGCGCCTTGAACGCGGTGTAGCGAACACCCTGGGGATCAACCGAACCGACGACGTGACGCATGATGCCGCCCTTCCCCGAGGTGTCCATCCCCTGCACCACCAGGAGAACCGCCGCTTTCCCGCCGACTATGGCGTCGGCATACAGACGCTCTTGTAGGTCACCCAGCTCTGGAACGGTGGCAGCCATGAGCGCAACCCCCGCAGCCTTGTCACCGTCGAAGCCCGGCGTTGAACGCGGGTCACAGTCGGCCAGCCGAAACCCCTGGCTCGTCGACAACGCGCGCGTGAAGGATCCGGACCCGCCGGCCTCCCCTCCCCGTCTCTTTGCCTGCTTCTTTGCCTGCATCTTTGCCTGCCTCGCGCTCGTGCCCATGAGCACGATGGTGACATCACCCCGCTCGGGGCGCGACCTCCTCCGACGAATGAGGCTCCGTCGATGGAAGGATCGCGTGCATGCGAGTGCTTCTGTGTGACGACGACCTCGGCCGTTGGGCCCCTGGCCACGTGGGAACGATGGACCCGGAGGCGCTGGCGCTTGCCTACGCCTACCCCGAGCTCACCGAAGGTCAGTCCTGGGTCAGGGCCAACTTCATCTCGTCGCTGGACGGCGCTGCAGCCGGCGACGACGGGCGGTCTGCCTCCCTCAACACTGGGGCGGACCGCGACGTCTTCGCACTCCTGCGGGCGCTGTCCGACGTGATCCTCGTCGGCGCGGGAACGGCACGCATCGAGGGATACCAGAGGGCAACTGTCCGGCCCCCGTGGCTGGAACATCGAGCCGGCCGGCCTGCCCATCCCACCGTGGCGGTCGTCAGCCGCTCGGGCGACGTCCCGCCGCAGCTGAGCCGGGCCCGCGACAACGCCGGCGAGGTCTTGCTGGTCACCTGCGAACGAGCAGGGAATGAGGCGGTCGACCTCGCTCGGCGAACATTGGGTGAGGGCAACGTGATCGTCGAGGGAGAGGCGAGCGTGGACCTGGCATCGGCGCTGGACGCCTTGGCCTCTCGGGGGCTGCGCCGCATCCTCTGCGAGGGCGGCCCTCATCTCATGCGTGACCTGACCGCCTCGGGACGGCTCGACGAGCTCTGCCTGACCCTCGCCCCCACGTTGGTTGCCGGGGACCACCCGCGGATCACTGCCGGAGCGTCCGTCACCGCAAACCTGTTGCCCCGGCTGCTGATCGAGTCACAGGGAACGATCCTCGGGCGCTGGTCCCGACCCTGAAAGCCAGCCCACCGAGTTGGTTCGATCAGAATTGGTTTGCTCGGTAAGGAAGGCACGAACGACGGCATCCCATCGCTCGGGATCCACATTCCATTCCTTGGTATGCCGCGCCTCGTGCCACGGCTCGAAGCGAACCAGGTCAGGGCGTTTGGCGGCGAGCGAGGCCGACGGCCCGACGGGGACGAACTCGTCGTCGAGCGAGTGAATTATCAGGGTGCGATGGTGCAGCTCGTCGGCTCGGTGCTCCCAGTTGGTCAGGGCCACGTCGATGGGCTCGTGCACGCCAACCAGTCGGCGCGCCCATCCGTGGCCGATCAGCGAACGACTCAGCTTCTCGATCGGTCCGGGGATCTTGTTCAAGGCGCCGTGGTGACGCAGCACGTCTGCCCAGTCGATGACGGGCGCGTCGAGCACCACGGCCCGGACGCGATCCGAGAGCCACGAACGGTCCAGGGTCTGCAGGACGATGGCGCCACCCATCGACCAGCCGAACAGGACGATTTCCTGTGCGCCCTCGTCGACGGCATACAGAAGTGCCGCCTCAAGGTCACGCCACTCCGAAAGCCCGAGGCTGTATCTGCCGTCAGAGCTTGCGGGAGCGCCGATATCGTTGCGGTACAAAGGTATCAGAGCGGTATATCCGAGCTCGTGAAGCACTGGTACGGCACGCAGGCACTCGTCCCGTCGCGCTCCCCTGCCATGCACGAGAATCGCCCACCGACCGTCCGAGGGGTCCGCCGCCGGCACCTCCCAGGCAGCGAGCGTCCCGATCTCGCCGGCGATCTCGACGTCACGCGACAGCAGTCCCAACGCATCACGGGGGCTGCCCGCGAAGTAGTACTGGTTCCAGCGCGCGGGGCCGATGCGAAGCTCGCCAGAGTCAATGCCCTCCAACACCCGCCGGACGCGCCCCGACTCTTCGTCAACCTCGAGCACAGCGCCGACCCTCGCGTGACCCTCACCACCGTCAAGCCAGAGTCCGTACCTGCCGGGCTGCCGGGACTCCGGCGTGAGCAGCAAGGTCACACAGTCGTCCTCGATCGCGAGAATCTGGGTGTCGTCGGGCTTGAACCGGTCCGGCGTCAGCACCCTGCGGGCGAGATACGTTGCCGCACTCACCGCTCCGGCCGCCGATACGGCGGCAACCGCAGCGCCGGCGGCTGAGGCCACCACCAGGCTCTTTCGGCGACGCTCACGATTTGGGGACACGCGAGCATCGTCGCAGGTTCACTCAGTTTTGGGCGTGGAAGCCTGGCCCCTTAGGGCCGGGAGCAAACGCCTGCGGTGGCGGACGGTTGCGGCTCTGCCGGGGGCTGTCGGTGCTGGGTGGGATGGTGGGGTTATGAGGCGGGTGGTGCGGGTCAAACTGCTGCCAACCCCTGCTCACTCAACTGCGCTGACTGACACGTTGCGGGTCTGCAACGAGGCAGCGTGTTACGTCTCCCAGGTGGCGTTCGATGCCCGTGATTCGCAGGGCCGGACCGGAACGAAGTTCATCTTGCAGGACGTGTTGTATGCCCAGATCAAGACCCGGTTCGGGTTGGGTGCGCAACCAGCGATCCGGGTGATCAGCAAAACCGTGGACGCCTACACGACGTTGCGGTCCAACCTTGTCGAGGGAAACCTGGGCTTGCCCGGCACCCCTGGGCGCACCAAGGCCGAGTCAAAACCGGTCGCGTTCCGCCCAGACGCGGCTCAACCCTTCGATAAGAACTGCTTGTCCTGGCAACACGACACCCGGACGGTGTCGATCTGGTCCACGCACGGACGGTTGAGGGGTGTCCGGTTCGTCGGACAACCCAGTGACCTAAGACTCCTGGGCGGAAACAAGATAGGCGAAACCGACCTGCAGAACGTGCACGGTCAGTGGTTCCTGATCGCGACCCTGACCTTGCCGACCACGCCCGTAGTCGAGCCGGCGGCCGGGTTCCTGGGCGTTGACCTGGGCATCGTCAACATCGCTTTTGTGGGCACCGATCGGGGTGTGGCGGTCGCGGACTGGTCCGGTGGGGCGATCACCTTGCGTCGGAAGAGGAACCTGGCCCTGCGGGCCAAACTGCAAGCCAACGGGACGAAGTCCGCCACACGACTGTTGAAGAAACGCTCGAAGAAGGAGGCGCGGTTTGTCACCGATGTAAACCATCAGGTGAGTAAGAGGATTGTGACCAAGGCTCAACGCACCGGGCACGGTATTGCCATTGAAGAACTCACTGGCATCCGTGAGCGGGTACGGCTCAGGAAGCCTCAACAGGTCGCACTCCATAGCTGGGCGTTCGCCCAACTCGGGGGATTCCTCACCTACAAGGCCGAGGCAGCGGGAGTGGTGATCATCCCCGTCGACCCGGCCTACACCTCCCAAACCTGCTCAGGGTGTGGGTACATGTCCAGGTTGAACCGGCCCAACCAGGCAGAGTTCGCTTGCCGGTCCTGTGGTGTGTTGTTGCACGCCGACCACAACGCTGCAGTCAATATCGCCCGACGCGGCGCCGCTGACCTGGCAGAACTTAACGCGGTTGCCATCAGCCAACCGGGGTTCGATCCATCTGAACCCAGACGCAGCCTGCGACGCCTCACCCAGAAACGCCGCAGAGCCGCAAACCCGGCCCTTCAGGGCCAGGGACGTTGATAATGCATTGGTGGACCTTCCCATCGCCCTTCCAGTGACTCCCATGCTGGCCAAGGCCGTCGATGGCGTGCCGGCGCACGACTCGGTCGCGGGAGGACTCTCCTATGAACCCAAGTGGGACGGCTTTCGTCCGTGTTGGCCGAATCCATTTGGAGACGGCTGACCGTTGAGGAGGCGCGCAGCAAGAGGCGTGCGTGTAACGACGATCATCATCTTCGGCCCAACGCTCGAAGCCTGCCGACCACCGAATGATGGTTCGCCTTCCGACTGTGGCTCGATGGCGGCGATCCTCGTGATGGTCGGTTGAGCGGGCGGTCGTGCCGCCCAGTGCGGGTCCAAAGTCTCGTCCCGGATCGGCCCACGGACTCCAAATTTCTGCGGTACCCACTCCTTGCTCGCAGCCCGACAGGTCCTCCACGATGGCTGCCCTGACGGGTCCATGTGACGCACCGCCCCCTCCTCGCCACGGATGGTCGGCCGACCACATCCTCGGCAGGGTCCGAGACCCGGTGGGACTGTCGTCTGCGAGTTGCGCGCGAAGGCGGCAAGGTCCTCCGGCGTCATGGGCTGCTCCGAGACGACCCAGTCGTAGTTGCTCAGTTCCTCCCCTCTCAACAGTCCCTGCTCAACGCACATGATTTTCGCCTGCATGATGGCGGACTCGGTCCTGAAGCGTGCCTCTTGCTCAGGCGAGAAGATGTCCAGCCCCAAGGTGAACATCCGCGCGCCGTCGGGAAGCAACCGTCCGCCGACTTCCGGATCTCGCATGATCGACATGGCCGAATGCTACTCTGATTCTGTCGACTCCGACTCATCATTCTGGCTTGCTGGTGCGGTGCGCCTACCCACGGGAGACCAACATTCAAGGCGACTGCTGGCGTTCGGTGCGCGCGTTCGCGAGTTGAGGGTCGCCGCCGGGATGTCACAGGAGGACCTCGCAGAGCGGGCCTCACTGCATCGGACCTACATAGGTTCTGTCGAGCGCGGGGAACGCAATCTGGCGATCGGCAACTGCTACGCATTGGCCGACGCGCTGAACGTGCCCTTGCGTGAAATGCTCGGCGACTAACGCGACTTCCTGCCAGCATCCACGTTTTGCCCTGGTGCTTGAGGTTTGGAATCTGTCCGGCCGCCCTTGCGAATATTGCAGATTAGATGCGCGGGTTGACAGTTCGCTCGCGTGTGCAGACCACCTGCCACGAGGGGAAGGATGTGGTCGAGACTCACGCTCATCGCATCGGGCCATGTGAGGCGCTTGTTCACCTCCCGGCCGCAAAGCATGCAAATCCAACCGTCCCGCTCATAGACCTCCAACGGATCGAATCTCTCGGACCCTTCTCGATTCGTTCGAACTCGACGCTCATGACGCGCGGCACTCGTCGAAATGCGGTGCTTACGTTCCGAGCTCGCCTTGTAGGCGGCTGACCATTGAGTCACGATGTGATTGGCTGCAACAGGTACGGCAACGGGTGCCTCCCAGCGGTACTCGAACCCTTCTGGGGTGACATCGCTGATGAACTCGTAAGACCACCGCAGAGATTGCCCCTCCGATGGGAACTCACCATGGAACATCTCCCCGGCTGGAGTCATTGAGCCCCAATGCAAACGCCTAACTTCGCCGAAGTCGTTTGCGCCCCAGATATCCATGTGCCCGCTTGGAGCGACGGCGACGTAGAGACTGCCGTGAAACATGTGGTTCACCGGGATGTCCGGGTTGGCAGGGAAGAATTGGTACCGGGTTACAACCCCGTGTCGTTCCACCTCGTCTCCGGGGAGCGGGCAGTAGCCCTCCGATTCGTACGGAACGCCACCCTCCTCCACGGTAGACAGCGTGGCAAAGCGCCTTGGACCCGAACGGCGTGGGTTCGGTGTCGATGGAGGAGGGACAAAGTCTCCCCCCGCTTTAGCCTTCTGGAGCAGTCGGTTGAACTGACGGTTGAGGTTCAGGTTGCAGCGCCCGGAGCAGACGTGTCTATCTCGCTGCTTCCAGTGAGCGTTGGGCGGAACTGGTGACCCGCATTTCACACAAGGCTCACCGCCTTTGGCGCGGCCATCGGGATGTTTCATCACGGTGTCACGCCAGTTCCAATAGGACTGCTCATCCGCCACGACTGGAGCCTTTCATCGATTGGACCAGTGTGTGAACCGTCAGCGTGAATATGGCCGCAGGGCTGAGATCAGCAAATCACTGAACTTCCGAGTGCACTCGGTTGGAGTCGCGCGACCCCTCACTTCAGGTGGCCGGCCACTGACTTCGCAAGATCGGAGTTGGGGTCGATTGCTACGACCTTCTGCCACTCAGTGGTCATGTTGGCCGTGTCGGGCGGGGTCTGGCTGTAGTAAAGAAAGCCAAGGTCGTAGTGCACCTCGGCCACGTCGGGGTAGAGCGCTGCGGCCGCGAGCCACTGTTTCTTGGCCTCGGCCGAATTGCCAAGGTTGAACTGGGCCGCGCCGAGCGCCATGAGCGCCACCTGGTTCGTCGAGTCGACCTCCAGGACCTTCTGCTCCCATATCGTCGCGCTCTGATAGTCGGCGGCGGCGAAGAAGGTGTCAGCGAGCGCTTGGAGCGAGACCACGTCCTGTGGGTTAGCGCCGATATTCTGCTGCAGGGCGGCGACCTTCGTATGGTCGACAGGGGTCGTGGTGCCATTTCCGGATGCCTTGGTTCCACCGCCGGATGGTTCCGTGGTCTGCTGTCCGGCTGGACCGGCGCACACCAGTTTCTGCGCGGTCTTCTCCTTGTTCAGCGGGATCTTCTGCTGCTCCAGGTTGTGAACGATGGGGCCCCATTGGCCGGAGTCAGTACCGCTGTCCATCGCCTGAAACACCTGTTTTTGGATCTCCGAGAGTTGCGCCTGGATGGTCACCACTCGCGCACACGCGGCGGCCATAGTCGCAGCCGAGTAGTTGGCGTCTGCTCCAGTTTCCGTCGAACCGGTGCCCCCGCCGCTGCTGCACGCGGACAGGCTCATCGCAGCGATGGCGGTCAGTGCTAGGAGTTTGCTACGCATATGTCCCCGGTCTCGTTGTTCGACTTGGCCATGGCGCTCCAGCGTCACTGACGAGGCGAATTTATGGCAAATAGGGCCACTGCGTATGGCAAACCGCGAAAGCCGCATAATGCCCCAGTTACGATGCTGATTCACCTGATGCCGCACCCGATCGCCGTGTCATCCCACCAACCGCAGCCAGCCTCGGACTAGGCGACTCCGCATACGTTCGACGGGCGATGTGCGCGCCTCGTAGGGTCCTCCTATGGAACTGCCGGTCATGCTGCCGATTGCACCGATGCTCGCGAAGGCGGTGACGTGGGATGACATGGAATCACTGTTCAAAACGTCGAAGTATTCGCTGGAGCCCAAGTGGGACGGCTTCCGCGCCATCGTGCTGCGCGATGGCGACGAGGTGCAGCTCGCCAGCCGAGGCTCCAAACCACTGACCCGGTATTTCCCTGAACTCGTCGACGCGGTCCGTGAGCATCTGCCTGCGCGCTGTGCGATTGACGCCGAGATCGTCGTCCGCGCGGGCCGGCCGGGCGCGGAACGACTCGACTGGGAGAGCCTGTCCCAGCGGATACATCCCGCCGACAGCCGAGTCCAGCGCCTCTCACGCGAGACTCCCGCCGAGCTGGTCTGTTTCGACATCCTGGCCCTCGGCGACGACGACCTCACCGCCATGCCCTTCGGCGAGCGCCGCCAGCGCCTCGAGTCCATCTTGTCCGCGCTGCCGGCCAACGCGCCCGTGCACCTGACCAGGTCCACCATCGATGCCGCCACTGCCCGCGACTGGTTCGAACGCTTCGAGGGAGCCGGGCTCGACGGTGTCGTTGCCAAGGATCTGTCGGCGCCCTACCAGCAGGGCAAGCGCGTCATGCTCAAGATCAAACATGCTCGAACGGCCGAAGCTGTGGTCCTGGGCTACCGAATTCACAAGTCCGGCAATGGTGTTGGCTCACTTCTCCTTGGTCTGTATGACGAGAACGGCAACGTCTACAACGTCGGTGGAATTTCTGCGTTCACCGACGCCCGGCGCCTCGAGCTGATCGATGAGCTCGCTCCGCTCGTCGTCACCGACGAACAGGGCAATGTGGTGAAGGGCTCGACTGACCGCTCCCGGTTCAGCGGCAACAAGGACGTGACCTTTGTCAGGCTGCGCGCGGAACGGGTTGTCGAGGTGAAGTTCGACCAGATGGAAGGCCCACGCTTCCGGCACTCCGTGACCTTCCTGCGCTGG
>JABBOX010000147.1 GCA_012927555.1 Phycicoccus sp. | reverse complement strand
GACGGCAACGTCGGCTCCAGCAAGATCACACAGAACATCACCCACGTCACCCTGTTTCAGGCCCAGGGCCCCAGCGTGCTGGTCATTCTCTCGATTCCCGTGGTGTTGACCCTGATCGGCCTGCTGTCTCCGAAGGGGGCACGACCGACCACGACACTGGTCAGCACGATCCTTCTGGGCCTGTTCGTCACCGTGGGGATGCTCACCATTGGCGTGTTCTTCGTCGCGGCCCTCGTCTGCTCGATCGTGGCCATCGCCCGAGGGCAACGCTCCATGCCGGTCCCCGCTCCCTCCAACGACATCGTCAGCTAGCGCGGGCCAAAGCGGACTTCCGGCTCGTCCACCGGGTCCACGGAGAGGTGGGGGAGCAGCCGATCCGCCCAAGTGGGCAGCCACCAGTTGGCGTCCCCGAAGATATGCATCATCGCCGGGACGAGCACCGTGCGCACGATGAAGGCGTCCAGCAACACTGCTGACGAAAGGCCAATGCCGAACTCCGCGATGACTCGCTGGGCGCCGAAGGCGAAGCCCAGGAAGACGAAGATCATGATCGCCGCGGCCGCTGTGATGACCTTGCCTGTCGTGGCCTGACCCCGGCTGACTGCGAGTCGGTTGTCTCCGGTGTGCACCCACTTCTCGTGCATCCTGCTCACCAGGAATACCTGGTAGTCCATGGAGAGCCCGAAAAGGATCGCCAGCATGATCACGGGCAGGAACGCCTCGATCGGGCCCGCCTTGCCGAGCCCGAGCAGGTCGGTGCCCCAACCCAGCTGGAAGACAGCGGTGACGACTCCGAACGACGCGCCAGCGGCGAGCAGGTTCATCAGGGCCGCGGTCGCTGGCACGAGGATGCTTCTGAAAGCCAGCATCAGGAGCAGGAATCCGAGCAGGATGATGACGCCGAGGAACAGCGGAAGCTTGGAGGTGAGGACGTTCGCGAAGTCGTCGAAGATCGCCGTCATACCGCCGACGTAGACGCGCAACGACGTCCCCTGTTCGGCCGCCGGGATCACCGAGTTCCGCAGGCGCTGGATGAGGTCGCTTGTCGCCACGTCCTGCGGTGCGGTCGTCGGGACGACCTGGACGATGCCCAGCTTGGCGCCGGGTGCTAGTGGGAAGGGCGTGACCGAGGCAACCCCGGGCTCACTGCGCAGTGTGCCGGCCAACGCCGTGAGAGCTGCGGCGTCGGCCGGGGACTTGACCTCGGCAACCAGTTGCAAGGGCCCGTTGAAGCCGGGACCGAAGCCCGCCGCCATCAGGTCGTATGCCTTGCGGCTGGAGCTTCCGGAAGGATCGTTGCCGGCGTCGGACGAGCCAAGTCGAAGCGAAAGCATCGGCAACATCAGCACGAGCATGACCACGGTTGCGGCGACAGCCAACGGCTTGGGCCGCCGCTCGACCAGTGCTGCCCACCGAGCCCAGAACCCCTCCGCATGTGGCTCGTGAGGACCTTCTGCAGCGAGCCGTCGGCGTTCCTTGCGCCCGAGCACCCTCGGGCCGAGGAAGCCCAGCAGAGCTGGCAGAAACGTCGTCGCGGCGGCGACCGTGAAGACCACGGTCAGGGCAGCGGGAACCGCCAGCCCAGTCAGGAAGCTGAGGCGGAGTACCAGCAGTCCCAGTAGCGCGACGCAGACCGTCCCGCCGGCGAACAGGACTGCACGACCGGACGTGTCCAGGGCGCGGACGGCGGCGTTCTCTGGTGTGAGACCGCCCAGGATGCCCGCGCGATGCCTGGTGACGATGAACAGCGCGTAGTCGATACCGACGCCCAGGCCGATCAGCGCGGCGAGCGTCGGCCCGACCGTCCCGATGCCGACCACGTGGGAGAGCAGGCCGACGGCAAGCAGGCCGCTGCCCAGGGCCACCACGGCGGTGACCAGTGGCAGGGCCATCGCGAACAGCGACCCGAATGCGATGAACAAGATGATCGCTGCTGCGGCCAGACCGATCAGCGTGCTGTTTGAGGGCGGGGTCTGCTCAATCTGCTTGATCGCGTTGCCGCCCAGCTCGACGTCGAGGTTGGCCGAGCGAGCCGACTGGGCCAGGTCGATGACCTCCTGGACGTCAGCCTGGGGAATTTCGTGCGCCTGTTTGGCGAAGCTCACGTTCGCGTATGCCGTGCGTCCGTCCTTGCTTATCTGCCTCGCGCCAGCCGCGGCGTACGGGCCGGCGACCGCGACCACCGACGGCGACGTGGCCACCTGGCCGAGCATCGAGGAGACCGCGGACTGGACGGCTGGGTCGTGGACGTTCCCGGTCCTGACGTGGATGACAATCGTGTCGGAGTCGCCGGCCTGCGCGGGGAAGGCCGAGCTCAACAGGCTCAGCGCTTTGGTCGACTCGGTGCCGGGCAACGAAAAGCTGTCGGAATAGGCGGTGCCGATGCTTTCCGTGAGTCCCACGAGCACCGCGATGACCGCTAGCCAGCCGAACACAACGGTGCGACGATGCCGGAAGCACCAGAGTGCCAAACTCGCCAAGACGGACCCCTTTTACTGCGTTCGTGGGACGTGCGATGAACAGTTGACCGGGATGGCGGGGTCCTCGCCCTATTCCGCGCCTTCCGACGTGTTGAGCTTGAGTGAGATCGAGTTGATGCAGTAGCGCTGGTCGGTCGGGACGTCGTAGCCCTCGCCCTCGAAGACATGACCCAGGTGGGACCCGCAGTTGGCGCAGCGAACCTC
>JABBOX010000051.1 GCA_012927555.1 Phycicoccus sp. | reverse complement strand
GAAGGATCACGCGGTGGCCGCCTCACGTCACGATGCCACGCTCAAAACGGGGCCTCGTCATACACCACGTCTGTGGACTCAACTTCACCAAAGGGCGTTGAGCACGTCAGAGCAGCACCGAGGCACCCTAAGCATCGCCGAAGAGTCGCCCCGCTGCTGTACTTTGCTGCTGTGCCGTTGGCAAGGCCGACTCGCGCCCAAGAGTCCGTGTTCATGCACGACGACTGTGGCTGGAAGAGATTGATCAAAGCGCAGCTCGGCCCACGACTCCCAAGGACTTGACCGGCTATGGACGGAAAACGCGTGAATTGGACTGGCGCTCTCGGACCTGACCGTGTCGCCGGTTCTACTGCGACGCCAGCCCAGATGGCAGGTGCTGCAAGGCCACCGGCTGACCTGGGGACGCCGACACGGATCGTGCTGGTACGCCACGGTGTCACCGACTTCACTGCTGCCGGCAAGTTGGACGGGCGCGGAGGGCCTGACCCTTCGCTGAATGCCGATGGTCGTCGACAGGCGCATGCTGCAGCTATTGGAGTTCGGGCACTGGTTGGCAGCAGCTCAGCGCACATCGTCACTTCGAGCCTGAAACGAGCGATCGAGACGGGTAGTGCGATCGCAGAGGAGATCGGTGTTCGAACGCAGATCGACGCCGACTGGGACGAGCAGAACTTCGGCGATTGGGATGACAAGAGTGTGGGCTTCTTGGCAGCGCGGCACTCGCAGGAGCTCTTGCGTTTTCGGGCGGATCCGCACTACTCAAGACCCGGCGGGGAGGCGCACGTTGATCTTCAGGTCCGTGTGTTGGCCGCGTTCGAACGGGCCACGGCGGCCGGAGGCACCGTGGTTGTGGCCAGTCACCGCAAACCGATCGTGACGGTCCTGGCGCACCTGCTGGGGATCCCCTACGAGCGGATCTGGCGGATCGCCACGGCTCCAGCCTCCCTGACGTCCGTCGAGGTCTGGGCCGATGGCGGCATGTCGGTCGCTTTTGTCAACGACACCGGCCACCTGAGCTGAGCCGTAGCAGCCGTCGGCTATCGGCTGACGACTGCGTTGTTTCCGGTCCGCACGTATTCATCGGCTCACTGTCACCAGGAGTGCCGCCGCGGTCAGCGCCGCGGCGAACGACACTTCGATGACCGCACCGAGCACGTCGCCGGTGATGCCGCCGAAACGTCGGGTGGTCCGGTAGATCACCGCGAGACCGCCGACAGCAGCAGCGCCGGCCACGACCGGTCCGGTCCACCAGGTTGAACCTGACCAGTGGGAAACCAGTGCCGCGACGCCAAGCAGCAGAACGAAGCCCAACACCACCATGCCGCGATGAACCGAGCCCGCGACGGTTGCACCCAGCCCATCTGGACGGGCGGACGGCACACCGGCGGCGCAGCCCCATGCCAGCAGCTGCCTGCTCGCGAGAAGGCTGAGACAGACCAGGACCACCCCGCGCCCGGTGCCCAACAACGAGGCCAGCGCGGCAGCGTCGACCAGGAGCACGAGGACAACTGCAGCGACGCCGCTGGGACCGATGTTGCCCCTGCGCATGACATCCAGCGCCTTGACGCGGTCGTAGCTTGCCGACAACCCGTCAGCGGTGTCGGCCAGACCATCCAGATGCATGCCTCGCGTCGCGAGGGTGACTGCAACCAGCGTCAAAGCAGCCGCCACGAGAGGGGGAACCGGGAGCTCACGAACAACCCAGCCCCAGAGGAGCAGCACGCAGACCAGCGGGATCTGGGTGAGCGGAGCAAGAGCCATCGCCCGGCCGGCGATCTGTCGGTCGATGCGGGTGGGGGCCGGCACCGGGATGGCAGTCAAGGTGCCGAACGAGAGCTTGAGCGCGTCGAGCATCACTGGCCCACCACTGGGCAGCCGGAGAGATCCAGGACGCGGCCCGCGACCACCAGGAATACCTGGTCACAGGCGGCGCTGACTGCGGCGTTGAGCCGCCCGAGCTCGTCGCGGAACATCCGGCCCGACGAGGTACGGGGCACAACCGAGAGACCGACCTCGTCGGTAACCAGGACGACGTCGACCGTGGCCGAGCCCAGGGCCTCGAGCAGGCGCGCAGTCTCATCCTCCGCATGAGACGCCGCCACTCGGTGATCCCCCCAGGCATCGATGTCGTCGATCAGATGGGTCAGCCAGGTGGACAGAGCGTCGATGAGGACCGGATGGTTAGCCGCGCGGATCACATCGGCGAGCTCGGCTGTCTCCACAGTTGACCAGCTTGCCGGTCTGCGGGCCTGATGCAGCGCGATCCGTTCTGCCCATTCGGGATCGAAATCGTCCGGCACCGCCCCCGGTGCGACGTACGTGACCGTCGGGTACCCGCGTAGGAGATTCTCGGCATACCGGCTCTTGCCGCTGCGAGAGCCACCGAGAACAAGAGTCACGCTCATCGGATGTTCCTTCGGGGATGTTGGGCGATGGCCTGACCGCATGGACCGGGCGTGGGGGACACGCTACCGAGCCGACTACCGTTGCCAGGCAGAGCGTGACGCGGCAGCACGGTTGGCGAAGGAGGCACAGGTGGCTATTCCGGCTCGAGCCGCTGGGCTCGTCCTTGGGTATGCAGCCGATCTTGCCTTCGCCGACCCACGTCGCGGTCATCCGGTGGCGGGGTTCGGGCAGGTGGCGTCAGCTCTGGAGCGGGCATGCTGGGCCGACCAGCGGAGGCGCGGCGCGGCATACACGGGGGTGCTTGTCGGCGGTATCGCTGCCCTCGGCTGGGTATCACAGCGGGCCACACGGGGCCGACCCGTAGCGGAGACGGCGGTCGTCGCAGTGGAAACGTGGGTCGTCCTGGGTG
>JABBOX010000235.1 GCA_012927555.1 Phycicoccus sp. | reverse complement strand
GAGAACGCCGAGGCGGGCGGTGCCCGCGACCCGTCGGTCGCAGGCACCGCCCGATTCGGTGCGTCGGTCAGTGCGCGCAGGTCAGCGCGCCGCGCCGGCCCGCCGCTTGTTGTAGACGTCGAACGCGACGGCCAGCAGCAGGACGAGGCCCTTGATGGCCTGCTGGTAGTCGATGCCGACACCCATGATCGACATGCCGTTGTTCATGACACCGATGATCAGCCCACCGATGATCGTGCCGATGACCGTGCCCACGCCACCGGTGACCGCGGCGCCGCCGATGAAGCACGCCGCGATCGCGTCGAGCTCGAAGCCGGTACCTGCCTTGGGGTTGGCCAGGTTCAGACGTGCCGTGAAGACGACGCCCGCAAGTCCCGACAGGACCCCCATGTTGACCATGATCCAGAAGTTGACCCACTTGACCTTGATACCGGACAGCATCGCGGCGTTGAGGTTGCCCCCGATCGAGTACACGTGCCGGCCGAAGACGCTGCGCTTCGTGATGGCCGAGTACACGAGGATCAGCACCGCCAGGATGATCAGGACGATCGGCAGGCCTTTGTAGTTCGCAAGCTCCCAGGCGAACGCCATGACGACGATCGCCATCAGGACGATGCGCGCGATGAACATCGGCATCGAATCGACGCTCTGCTGGTAGGCGACGCGCGCCCGGCGGCTGCGGAGCTGGCTGAACGCGAACGCCGCAGCCCCCACCGCCCCGAGCACCACCGTGAACACATCGAAGCCACTACCGCCCAGCCACCCGTTGAGGTAGCCCGAGGCGATGTTGCGGAACGCGTCCGGGAACGGTGAGATCTGCGTGTTGCCGAGGGTCACCATCGTCGCACCGCGGAAGATGAGCATGCCCGCGAGGGTGACGATGAACGCCGGGATGCCGACGAAGGCGACCCAATAGCCCTGCCAGGCGCCCACGAGCGCGCCGACCACCAGGGCGCCGATCACGCCGACGTACCACGGCAGTCCCTGGCGGACCGTGAGCACGCCCGCGACGGCGCCCGTGAACGCGACGACCGAGCCGACCGAGAGGTCGATGTGGCCGGCGATGATGACGATCACCATCCCGATCGCGAGGATCAAGATGTAGGAGTTCTGCACGACGATGTTCGTGACGTTCTGCGGCGTCAGGAGGATGCCGTCGGTGAGGAACGAGAACAGGACGATGATGGCGACGAACGCCAGGTAGATACCGCTCTGGCGAAGGTTCTTGGTAAAGAGTGACTTCACCGATTCGAGAGCGCCCATCCGGCTCAGTCCTTTACCTTGGTCATGTACTGCATGAGGGTTTCCGGGGTCGCCCGCTCGCGCGGTACCTCCCCGGTGATCCGGCCTGCGCTCATCGCGTAGATCCGGTCACACATGCCGAGCAGCTCGGGCAGCTCGGAGGAGATGAAGATGACTGCCTTACCGGCGTCGGCCATGCGGTTGATGATCGTGTAGATCTCATACTTCGCACCGACGTCGATCCCCCGGGTCGGCTCGTCGAGGATCAGCACGTCCGGGTCGGCGAAGATCCACTTGCTCAGGACGACCTTCTGCTGGTTGCCACCCGAGAGCTTGCCGGCGAGCGCGAGCACCGAGGGGGTCTTGATGTTCATGCTGACCCGGTACTCCTGCGCGACCTTGGTCTCCTCGTTGTCGTTGACCCAGCCGCGGCGGGACAGCTTACGAAGGGCTGCGACCGAGATGTTGCGCTTGACGTCCTCGATCAGGTTGAGGCCGTACCGCTTGCGGTCCTCGGTGGCGTAGGCGATGCCGGCGTTGATCGCGTCCGAGACCGTGTGCAGGTGGACCTCCTGGCCGTCCTTGAAGACGCGGCCTGTGATGTTGGCGCCGTAAGCGCGGCCGAACACGCTCATCGCGAGCTCCGTGCGGCCAGCACCCATGAGACCCGCGAGCCCGACGATCTCCCCGCGACGCACCGTGATGCTCGCCCCGTTGACGACCACTCGCTCGTGCTGGATGGGGTGGTGCACCGTCCAGTCCTCGATGCGCAGGACCTCGGCGCCCACGTTCGACGTGTGCTCCGGGAACCGGTGCTCGAGGTCTCGACCGACCATCCCGCGGATGATCCGGTCCTCGCTGACGTCGTCGCGGACCATGTCGAGCGTCTCGATCGTCTTGCCGTCGCGGATGATCGTCGTGGAGTCGGCGATCGCCGCGATCTCGTTGAGCTTGTGGGAGATCATGATCGACGTGATCCCCTGCTCCTTCAGCTGGCGCAGAAGGCCGAGCAGGTGTGCCGAGTCCTCGTCGTTGAGGGCCGATGTCGGCTCGTCGAGGATCAGCAGCTTGACGCGCTTGGACAGCGCCTTCGCGATCTCGACGAGCTGCTGCTTGCCGACGCCGATGTCGGAGATCCGCGTCACGGGGTTCTCGAACAGGCCGACGCGCTCGAGCAGCTTGGCCGCCTCGGCGTTCGTCTTGTTCCAGTCGATGAAGCCGCGCGACGACTGCTCGTTGCCCATGAAGATGTTCTCGGCGATCGAGAGCAGCGGGCTCAGCGCGAGCTCCTGGTGGATGATGACGATGCCGCGGGCCTCGCTCGCATTGATGCTCGAGAACTCGCACAGCTCGCCGTCGAAGTAGATCTCGCCCTCATAGTCGCCGTGCGGATAGACACCCGACAGCACCTTCATCAGCGTGGACTTGCCGGCGCCGTTCTCGCCGCAGATCGCGTGGATCTCACCACGCGCAACGGAGAGGCTGACGTCCTGCAGGGCCTTCACGCCGGGAAACGTCTTGGTGATGCTCCGCATCTCGAGGATGTCGTCGCTCATGTCCCAGCCTATCTCACTAGTTCGGG
>JABBOX010000275.1 GCA_012927555.1 Phycicoccus sp. | reverse complement strand
GGCACACGGCCGCCGATCTCACCGTGAACGCCACCTGCGCGCCCGACGCCCGGGTGCCTGCAGGGCTCCCGTCGGCTGCCGATCTGCACCTGCCGCTCGGACGATCGGCCGAGGAGTACTACGCCATCCTGTCTCGGCTGCCTGCGACCGACGGTGCGGGTCGCACGCCCGGCAGTGAGAGTCAGGAGCAGCAAAGCCAGCTCCGGCCGGACGACGGCTGTGGGTCGGGTGCCGACGGGATCCCGCGCAGCCACGAGCTCGGCGACACCGACGCCAGCACGAGCCCCGGGGCTGCTGACGACCTCGCGCCCGGTGTGCCGCCCGAGGACGCCCGGCACATCCGCCACCAAGTCGCCATCGACTACACCGACCACGCCAAGCGCCGCGGCGACACGCCCGGCGATGCGTGGCGGTGGGCCGCCTCGATCCTCGAGCCTCGCATTGCGTGGGAGCCGCTGCTGGCCCAGGCGGTGCGCCGCGCGATCGGGTACGCCGCAGGGCGGGGGGAGTACACCTACACCCGCCCCTCCCGGCACCGCACCCCCGGCATCGTGCTGCCCGGCCAGCGACGCCCCGTGCCCCGGGTCGCCATCGTGGTGGACACCTCGGGCTCGGTTGACGACCAGCTGCTGTCGCGCGCGCTTGGCGAGGTCGATGGCGTGCTGCGTGCGCTCGGCGTCGGCGACACTGCCATCAGCGTCTACTCCGTCGACGCCGCGGTGCACCTCGTCCAGCAGGTCCGCAGTGCCCGCGACGTCAAGCTCGCCGGCGGTGGCGGCACCGACCTACGGCCCGGACTTGCCGCTGCCACCGCCGCACGCCCGCGACCCGACGTCGTGGTGGTGCTCACCGACGGGTACACCCCATGGCCGTCCAGCGCGCCGCCCGGCTCCGCGGTCGTCGTGGCGCTGCTCGGCCGGCCGGGCGACCTCCTGCCTCCCACCCCGGCATGGGCTGCCCGCATCGAATGCCGACTCGAGTGATCCCGGAAGCGGCTCGAAGACTCTGGAGGAGGCCCGAACTGCGCGGCGAGGCACCTCAGACGTTCGGGAGCGATTGCGGCCCAGCCCTCGTTCCGGACGTCGGGGACATCGGCCGAACAGACCACGAGCACACGAGCGTCGGCGACACATGCCGACGTCAAGTGGAGAACGGAACTCCGGTCAAGGGTTCTTGGCGCCGGTTCGACGGTCGTCTTGGGCATCTGCGCCACTCGGCCGGCGCGAACCCGCCTCGGCTCAATGCTGACGCACAGCCTCGAACGCGGCGAGTGCTTTGTCTTGGGCGTCGGGCAGGGTGTGCAGATACTTCTGGGTCGTCATGATCTGGGAGTGGCCCATGCGTTCCATCACGGTCTTCAGGTCCGCGCCGCCGGCCAGGAGCCACGAGGCGTGGGCATGACGCAGATCGTGCACACGCACATGGAACTCCAGCCCTGAGGCTGCGAGGGCGGGCAGCCAGACCCGGGTGCGGAACGTGTTGCGGGAGAGCGGGCCGCCGTCGCGCTGCCCCGTGGAGGTGAAGAGCAGGTCGTCGCGTCGGATGTGGCGAGCGCGAATGTCGGCGGCAATCAAGTCGAGCAAGGGCTGGCTGATCCGTAGGACCCGGGACTCGTCGTCCTTCGGATAGTCCTTGATGATCATGCGCTCGCCGGTGGGGGAGTGCTTCTTGGAGATCTCGACGATGGTTTGCTCGACGACGATCGTCCGGCGAAGGAAGTCGATGTGGCGCGGGCGAAGGGCAATGAGTTCGCCCCACCGGAGGCCGGTCTCGATGTCGACCATGACCATCAGGCGGTAGCGGTTGGGGACCTGACGGACGAGCTGGTCGTACTCGGCCGGGGTCAGGATCCGGGTCTTTCGGGCGATGACCTTGGGCAGCTCGGTGCCCTCGCAGGGGTTGGACGCCAGGACCCGGTCGCGGACCGCCCGCTTGAAGATCGAGTGCAGCATGACGTGGTACTTGCGGATGCTCGCGGGCGAGAGGCCCGCCGAGCTCGCGGCAGTCACCCAGTCCTGGACTGTCGAGGGCAGGATCTCGACCATCGGCCGGTCGCCCAAGAACGGGAGGAAGTGCTTGTCGAGGTAGGACCGGTACCCGGCCATCGTCGAGACCTCTACGTGGCGCGAGGGGATCCACAGCTGCTCGACGTAGTTCCGGAAGGTGACCCGTCCGGCCGCGGGGTGGATCCAGGTTCCCGACTCGACGACCGACTCAGCACGGTGCGCAGCGCGCTCTGCCTGGCGTTCGGTCCCGAACGTGCCGGCTGACTTCTGCCGTCCGCTCGGGTCGCGGTACAGCGCGACGAACCGCAGCCTGCCGTCATCAGTGACGCGCGTCCGGACCGAGGGCATCCGGTCCACCTCGATTCCATGTCAACAAGATGTCAACACCGCTTGCCGTACACCGGTGAACACGGGCGAATGATTGCGGACGATTGTTTCGGCTGCTGACCTGCGACGATGCATCGATCATACAGCGTTTGACGTGCGATGGCGACACGCAAAGAAATGCCAAGAATGCGGCTCATAACCCAGAGGTCGTAGGTTCAAATCCTACCCCCGCTACAAGTAGGATCGCAGGTCAGAGGCTCTTTCGCTCTTAGGAGCGGGAGGGCCTTTTTCCGCGTGGTCAACGGATGGTCAACATTGCTTGCCCCGGACAGCGGCGGACGCGGACGGATTCGAGCGACCAGGCCGCCAGTGCGGTGCTCCTCTGGCCGTTCGGCGTTGGACCTACACCGAACCGAAGCACCTCATCTACTACGTCGCCGATTTGTGGCGTCTGATCGTGTCGCTGCTGAGCGCAAGCGCGACGTGGAAGCC
>JABBOX010000289.1 GCA_012927555.1 Phycicoccus sp. | reverse complement strand
TTTTGTTCGGATGAAAACGACTGTCGCTAGCCGTATTCTTCCTGGTCAGAAGGGTATTCGTGTGTTACGACCCGCTGCCGTGACCAGGTTCACCGGTGGATCCAGGCTGAGTGATCCCGAGTGACCGAAACCCGCTGGCGAAATCAGTCAAAAATACTTTGACCGCAAATTCTCCTGCGAGCCACGGCCGTCTCCCAATCCCGATAACGACCGGACATGCGTACCGCGCGTATTTGCCTCACCCCATGTCCATGGCCATGAGAAAGTCCCCACTGGTGGCCATGAGAAAGTCCCCGCTGGTGGCCAAGTAAAAGTCCCCACCCCTTGCTCGTCGTGTCGAGCCGGAGCATGAAGCCCTGGACGGTGACGGTGGCGGTATCAGCCAGTCACCACACCGCCCAGGGGAGCTCCATTGAAGTCTGCGAGGGACCAAATGACCATCATTTCCGCCTATCAGGACGCTGGTTCGTACCGTGGCGCCGCCGCGATCTGCGGGACGACGCCCAAGACCGTCAAACGCGTTATCGAACGAGCCCAGGCCGGGGGCGTCCGCCCGGTGCCCAAGCTGCGGGCCCGCAACTACGAGGTCGTTGCCGACCTGGTCGCGGCGCGGGTGAAGAAGTCGGCCGGCCGGATCACGGCGAAGCGGCTACTGCCGGCGGCACGCACCGCCGGGTATGCCGGCTCGGCCCGGAACTTCCGACGCCTCGTCGCGCAAGCCAAGAAGGATTGGCGGGCCGAACACCACCGTGGCCGCCGCCCGGCGATCTGGTCCCCGGGTGAGCACCTGGTCATCGACTGGGGCACCCAGGGCGGAGTCCACGTGTTCTGTGCGGTGCTGGCCTGGTCGCGGTGGCGGTTCGTGCGGTTCGCCGCCGATGAGCAGTCCACTACGACGTTGGCGATGCTGGGCGAGTGCTTCGCCGAGCTCGGCGGGGTGCCCCAGGTCGTGTTGGCCGACCGGATGGGCTGCCTGAAGGGTGGCGTCGTGGCGAATCGTGTTATCCCCACAGGTGAATACGTGCGGTTCGCGATGCATTACGGCTTCCGGCCCGACTTCTGTGAAGCCGCCGATCCTGAGTCGAAGGGGATCGTGGAGAACCTGGTCGGGTACGCCAAGTCCGACCTGCTCACCCCGCTGCTGCTGGACGACGTGCTCGACCCGGACAGGAGCAACGAGGCCGCCAAGGAGTGGTGCATCGAGGTCAACGCGGCGGTGCACTCTGAGATCACCGCCGTCCCGGCGCAGCGCCTGGCCCAGGAGCGGTTGCTGCTGGGCGCGTTGCCGTCGCTACAGCTGCGGATCGGGCCGGCGCCGGTGCTGCGCAAGGTCGACAAACTGTCCTGTGTGCGGATCGGGTCGGCCCGGTACTCGGTCCCGATGGCCAGGATCGGGACCAGCGTGCAGGTCGTTGCCGGCTCGGGTCGGGTGTTGATCGTGGACCCGCGCACCGGTGAGGTGATCGCCGACCATGCCGTGGTCGCTCCCGGTGAAGCCTCCGTGGTCGACGAGCATTACGGCGGTGCCCGACCAAAACCTCGGCGGGCGATCAGGCCCAGAACCGTTGCGGAGAAAGCCTTTTGTGGCCTCGGGCCGTCGGCTGAGGCGTTCCTGGCCGGTGCCGCCGCCTCCGGGCACACCCGACTGGGCCCCGAGCTCGGTGAGTTGAACACGTTGGCCGCAGCCCACGGACATGTCGTGTTCCTGGCCGCGTTGGAGCGGGCGACAGCGTTCGGGCGGTGGCGCAGCGCCGACGTCCGCTCGATCCTGGCCGCGGGCACCGGAACCCCGCATCCGCGCCCGGCCGGCACGGCGCTGGTGATCGACCTGCCCACCACGGCGGGACGGTCCCTGGCCGAATACGCACCAGCAGCAACAGCAACCGCCGCGGTGGTGTCCTAGTGAGCGCCCCAGCGCCAGCGTTGCCGGCCGATCTGACCGCTGGGTTGCGCCGGCTCAAGCTCGCCGCGATGCGCGAGCTCGCCCCCGAGCTGCTGCTGACGGCCAAGACCCAACGCTGGGCCCCCGAAGAGGTGTTGCGGACCCTGATCGAAGCCGAGATCGCCTCCCGGGACGCCTCCAACACCCGAGCCCGGCTCAAAGCTGCGGCGTTCCCGGTCATCAAGACGATCGAGGAGTTCGACCTGACCGCCTCGAGCATCCCAGCACCCACCTGGGACTACCTGACCAGCCTGGAGTGGATCGGCGCGAAGGAGAACTTGGCTCTGATCGGGCCGGCGGGCACCGGAAAATCGCACGCCCTCATCGCGATTGGCCACGCCGCCGTGCACGCCGGGCACCGGGTCAGGTACTTCACCGCCCCCGACCTGGTCGAGACCCTCTACCGCGGGCTGGCCGACAACTCCGTCGGCAAGACCATCGACACCCTGCTGCGCAACGACCTCGTGATTCTTGACGAGGTGGGCTTCGCACCGCTGGACGACACCGGCACCCAGCTGATTTTCCGCCTCGTCGCCGCCGCCTACGAACGCCGGTCCCTGGCCATCGCTTCTCATTGGAGCTTTGAGGACTGGGGCCGTTTCCTGCCCGAGCACACCACCGCCGTCAGCCTGCTGGACCGGCTCCTGCACCACGCCACCACCGTGGTCACCAGCGGAGAGTCCTACCGGATGCGCGAGGCCCGAACCAGCCAAGGAGGACGCCAGAACAAGAGCTGATCAACCGCAAGGGGTGGGGACTTTTAGTTGGCCACCAGCGGGGACTTCTACTTGGCCATTGACACCACGAACGGGTAGACGGCCAGGTTTGGCCGTGTGCCCGCGGTCCAAGGACCGTGTAGACAAGCCCGCTCACAACGGGGCAGCGACAAGGGAA
>JABBOX010000173.1 GCA_012927555.1 Phycicoccus sp. | reverse complement strand
CTGATCACCCCGCCGGACTGGGCCGACCGCGGACTCGGCGCCGGCACGCCCTTTGCGGCCGCGCACACGTTCGGACAGACCGGCCCCTTTCGCTCGCCCAACACCATGGGCGACAACGTGGTGTTCGCCGGCTCGAGCACGACACCTGGCGTCGGCGTGCCCATGGTGCTGATCAGCGGACGCCTTGCTGCCGAACGCCTCACCGGCCCTGATCCCCTCTATCGCTCGTTGGCCTGGCGTTGAACGGCACCATGGACCTCGACCGCAGAGTGCGACGAGCGACGGCATGACCACCAGCGACGGCATGACCACGAGCAAGTACGAGGCGGAGCTGACCAGGGCCTACGAGCACTGCCGCCGGATCCACGCGGCCCACGGGCGCACGTACTACCTGGCGACTCAGCTCCTTCCTCGCGCCCGACGTCGTGACGTATGGGCGCTCTATGCCTTCGCCCGGGTGGCCGACGAGCTTGTCGATACACCCCAGACCGCCACCCCGGACGCTGATGCCCTGCTTGCTTGGCGCGAACAGGCAATGACATCACTACGATCCGCGTCCCCGCCAGATCCAGGAGAACACCCCGTTCTCGCGGCGACATGGCACACGATGCGCAGGTTCGGCCTTGACCCCGATCTGCTGGACGAGTTCCTCGACTCGATGGCCATGGACCTGACGGTTACCCGCTACGCCTCCTGGGAGGAGCTTCGTGGCTACATGCGGGGCAGCGCGGCGGTCATCGGCGAGCTGATGGCACCGCTGCTGGGCGCGAACGGGGCGGAGGCTCTGGGCCGGGCGGCAGCGTTGGGCGAGGCGTTCCAGCTGACCAACTTCATCCGCGATATCGGCGAGGACCACGCCCGCGGCCGGATCTATCTGCCGCAGACCGACCTGGCGCGTTTCGGAGTCAGCGAGGACCTGCTCGCCCACGCTGTGCGCACCGGAGCTCCGTCACCGCAGGTGCGCTCGCTCGTCGCCTTCGAGGTGCGTCGTGCCACGAGCCTGTACGCCTCCGCCCAACCAGGGCTGGTGATGGTCGATGCCCGAAGCCAGCCGTGTCTGGAGGCCGCGTTCACGCTCTACAAGCGGATCCTGCATCGCGTCATCGCCAATGACTTCAACGTGTTCGAACGCCGGCTCGTCGTGCCGACCTGGCAGCGCGTCGTCACGGCCGGACATCTGGGCGCTCGCACCGCCAGCGCCACGCTCACCGAGGCGTTGACTCCTTCGCGCCGGTCCAGACCCACATGGCGCAGCTCATGAGCACGAGCGCGAACCCGAAGGCCAGGTCCTCGACCGGCGCATAGGCGATGCGACCGTCACCGATGAACACGATGCGCCCTGAACCCAGGATGGCCTCGTCGCTGTATCGGACGATGCCGCGACCCGTCAGCCAGCCGTTGGTGATCAGCTGAAAGCCCACGACGATGCCGTATGCCGTCCACCAGGTGCGCGACCCGGTCAGCCCCGTCCGCAGCAGGACCAGATCCGCAACAATCGCGACCAGCACGGCGACGGCGGCCGCGACGGCATACGTGGTCATCTCGCCCTGCGCCTCTCACGGACGACCGTCACGGCCTCGAACGTGAGGATGCCGGCCAGCGGGATGACCACAAAGAACGCGTACTCCTCCAGCGGCAGCCCCCACCAGCGCAGGCCGAACGTCTGGGCCGGGTCGAACCGCCATTGGCCGGCGCTGGTGGCCAGGAGATCCCACGTGATGAACACGACGGCGACCGGTGTGATCGCCATGAGCAGGCGCATCGGCCGGCGCAACACGCTCAGGCCGTAGTAGCGGTGCAGCGGCAGGGCCCCGGCCAGGACAAAGACCAGCATCGCGGCATACGAGGCGTGCCTCACGATCGGGTGACCGTCGGAATCAGAAGGCGGCTTCCATGGCACGGCGCCGGACTTCGGTCTTGAAACCTGCCAGGAGTGCGTCCATGGGGGCGCCCTGCACCGGGAGGGTGTCATCAGGCGTGAAGAGCCATCTCAGGATCTCGGTGTCGGTCATCCTGCTGTCACGCAGCACCGTGAACGTTCCGGGAAGCTCAGGCAGCAGCCCGTCCTCGTTGACGAACTTCGCAGGGACGGAGATGACGTGGCGGGGGCCGATCCGGACGCTGAGGATCTGCCGATCCGTGATCAGCTGGCGCACGTCGCTGAGACGCAGGCCCAGACGTTCGGCGATGTCCGGCACGGTGAGCCACTCACCAACCAGCGTCTCGAGCTCCGCGAGCTCGCCGGACTGAGGGCGCTCCGCAAGATCGTCGTCGGCAGGTGAGTCGGGATCGTTGTCGTTGGCCACGGGTCAAGAGTGTCACTGTCCGGGCTGGGGGCAAACTATCGGCACCGTCAAGAACTTCGGGCAAAACTCCACAGAAGCCCCGTGTGCATCGTCGGCTTCATGTACGTTGACAGGAGTCCCATAGGCACCGTACGCCACATCCGCACTGTTGACATATCAGCAGTCCCACGTTGACACATCGCCTGTCTCGCGTGGATCTTGACGAAGGGAAGCCCAGCCATGAGTCCCGTCGCCGGAATGCCTCCCACCACCGCATCCGTGCCCGCCCAGGCCACCACCACCCTCATCCAGCGCAGCGCCAACCCCGCACCGTATGGCTGGCAGGTCCTGACCGTGCGATCTGGCGACACCCTCAGCGACATCGCCGTCACGCATCGCACCACGGTCGGTGTCCTGCTCACCCGCAACCGGCTCAAGGGCGGCGGCGACTTCCTCGCGGTCGGAAGACAGCTCTGGGTCCCCCGCACCAAACCAGCCCCACGGCGTGCCCCCGCCAAGGCCGCCGCGGCGGCACGGACGGCGACCTATGTGGTT
>JABBOX010000162.1 GCA_012927555.1 Phycicoccus sp. | reverse complement strand
CAAGCCCCACCCCAGGTACCGGGCGATCGCCTCGTCCTTGACGCCGCCCGCGAGCAGGACCAGGAGCTGTCGGTCCTGCGCGACGTCCCGCCGGGCTCCAGGCATCGGATGTGCGAGATCCCACGCGTAGTCGAACATGGTCGTGAACGCCGAGATCAGCATCGGGTTGCGAATAACGATGTGGTCGGACTCCGCCGACCCCCATTCGGCCATGGCAAGAACGACGTCGCCGCCGAAGATCGCGAACTCGCTGGGTGGGCTCGCACTGACACGTTGCTGCTCGCCGGCATCTGCCATTGACCGCACCCAACGCCGACCAGCGGGGTCCTCAAGCGCCTCGATGGAGTAGATCGCCCTCTGCTCACGACCAGCGGCGAGGGCCGCCCTACGCAGTCGAGCACCTTTCTCGTCGAGCCCCGGACCGACCTTCAGACTGAGGACGCTGTTGCGGATCAGTCCGGTGGTGCTCCGGAGCGTGTGCTCGACCAAAGCCACCGCCATCTGCGAGGACACGATCTCCCAGACTGGTTTGGTGCCCGCCACGCCTCGGGAGTCGCCGGCTGCCCCATGCTCGGCCGTGAATCTCGCGATGGCAGCCCGGGCGTCCGCGAGCTCGCGTCGGCGGGTGTCCAACCTCGCCTCCTCGTCCCCGAGCAGGCGTTCGAGGGCCGGACGAGGATGCTCAACGAGTATCAGTCCGTCGACCGTCTCCCGCACGAGTCGATTGCCGATGAGCGACTCGAGGGCCTCGGCCGCCAGGGCGAGGCTCCATCCGAGCTCGGCGGCAAGGGGCACGAGGGTGGTTGGACCCGAACGCAGGATGCGCCGATAGAGCTCCTCGGCGTCGGCGGGGATCTGGAAGACGGCCAGGTGCGGGCTCACGGCGAGCAGACCGTCGCGTCGCCCGTGAAGGCGTGGGCAACCCACGCAGCGCAGGGTGGGCCGCAGGCTGGGTCGGCAGCGGTGTCGGAGCCCAACGTGAGAAACGTCATGTGTGGCAGGTTAGGGCCATTGGCACTTTTCGGCCACTCTTTGACGTGTCGACACGCAATCATGCAGAGGGCCGAGGTTGACACAGCACTAGGGGACAACCGACCAAGGTCGCGGCCGTCGCACCCTCAACCGAGGGACGACAACCGTAGGGGACGGGCCGGGAGCTGGGACCAGATAGGTCTCGGCTCCCGGCACCTCTGCGTTAGGGGGCCTCCGCGTTTCAGAGCCAGATGGCCGTCGCGGACGGGCGGGACTACAGGCCGAGGTCCTTGGCGATGATGACCTTCATGATCTCGCTGGACCCTCCGTAGATCCGCGAGACCCGGGCGTCGGCATACATGCGGGAGATCGGGTACTCGAGCATGTAGCCGTAACCGCCATGCAGCTGAAGGCAGGCGTCCATCACCTCTGCCTGCACCTCGGTGGTGAACAGCTTGACCCGCGCCGCGTCAGCGACGCTGAGAACACCCTCGTCGAGCTCCTCGAGCGCTCGGTCGACCATGTGCCGGCCGGCCTCGACCTTGGCCGACAGCCCCGCGAGGACGAACTTGGTGTTCTGGAACGAGGCGATCGTGGTGCCGAACGCCTTGCGCTCACGGGTGTAGTCCAACGTCAGCGCAATCGCCCGCTCACACGAGGCCTGGGCCGACATGGCGATCGACATCCGCTCCTGCGGAAGGTTGGCCGTCAGGTAACCGAAGGCCCGGCCCTCGTCGCCGAGTCGATTGGCCACCGGCACGCGGACGTTGTCGAAGAAGAGCTCGGTGGTGTCCTGGGACTTGAGACCGAGCTTGTCCAGGTTGCGGCCCCGACTGAAGCCCTGCATGTCCTCGTCTACGACCAGCAGTGTCAGCCCTGCCCTGCGGTCAGTCTCGGAGCGTGAGGTACGCGCCACAACGACGACCAGATCGGCGTTCATGCCACCAGTGATGAAGGTCTTGGCGCCGTTCAGGACATAGCAGTCGCCGTCGAGAACCGCGCTGGTCGAGATGCCCGCAAGGTCGGAACCCGTGCCCGGCTCGGTCATCGCGATCGCGGTGACGGACTCACCCGACGCGAAGGCCGGGAACCACCGCGCCTGTTGCTCGGGTGTCGCGAGCTCCAGGAAATACGGCAGCACGATGTTGAGGTGCAGCTGCAAGGCGCCCGAGACCGCGCCCGTGTGCATGACCTCTTCGGCGAAGATCACGTTGTAGATGAACGACTTCTCGCCCGCCCCGCCGAACTCCTGCGGAATCCGGATACCCGTGACGCCCAAGGCGCCGAACTCGGCATACAGGCTCTTGGGAACTCCCTTGGCGGCCTCCCACTCGGCCACATGCGGGAGGACGCGTTCGGTCAGGAACGTACGCACGGACCTCCGAAATGCCTCTTGCTCATCGGTGCTCGCGCGACCTCGCATGAACCGCCTCCGGTGTCCGAACCTGGTGTGACGAACCGCTAGAAACCTAGCGTGTCGGCTGCCTCGGCCGACGAGTCACGCAGGAACTGCGCGCACCTTTGCTGCTCGACGATCTCGCCGATCTCACCGGCGGCCCGACTCAGCGCGGCCAGTGAACGCAGGAAGCCCTGGTTGGGCTCGTGCGACCAGGGCACCGGCCCCTGGCCCTTCCAGCCACCTCGGCGCAGTGCGTCAAGTGCCCGGTGGTAGCCGGTGCGCGCGAACGCGTAGCCCTCGATCGTGCGACCGTCCTCGAGCGCGATCTCGGCCAGAGTGGCCCATGCCAGAGGCGACGCCGGGTATGCCGCGGCAACAGCCCGCGGATCCTTGCCTCCGGCGAGGTCCCCGGGGGGGGGGGGCCCCCCCCGCCCGGGGGGGGGGGGGACCCCAGGGTGGTTGATAGGGGGTGGG
>JABBOX010000046.1 GCA_012927555.1 Phycicoccus sp. | reverse complement strand
CGACGTCCGCGTTCGTCCTGGTCCTGGCCGGGGAGCTCATCGGCCGGTCGCTGTTCTACGACTCGATGGTCCGCATCGGCATGTGAACCAGCCAGCGACAGCCCCGCACCAGCACACCGGTCCGGGCCCGCCGCACGTCCAAGCCCTGGACGCCGCATTTCTACGGCCTGCGTAGGACCAATGCCCTACCATGCCGCCGGATCCCCGACAAGCATGAAGGGAGTCGCACAGCGACCGAACCAACAAGCGCTCGACCGCGAGCCCGAGAGGACTACCCATGACGGCTGGGACGACTGAGAAGCCCATGACGAGCGGGATCCCGCGCCGCTCGTTCCTGAAGTGGTCGGGTATCGCCGGCGGCGGTGTGGCCCTGGTCGGGACCGGTGCATCGTTCGGGCTCCTGCCCGGCGTCGGGCCCGCGAACGCCGCGACCCTCACGGCAGCGGGCGACGCCGACAAGACGACGTGGTCGGCCTGCATCGTCAACTGTGGCTCACGGTGCCCGCTGCGGCTCGAGGTGAACCAAGGCCAGATCACCCGGATTCTTCCCGACAACACAGGCGACGACGAGCTCTACTCGCGCCAGATCCGTGCCTGCGTCCGTGGACGCGCCATGCGGCAGCGCATCTACAACCCCGACCGCCTCAAGACCCCGCTGCGACGAAAAGCCGGCACGAAGCGCGGAGCTGGCGAGTGGGAGGCGATTCCCTGGGACGAGGCTTTCGACCTCTTCGCCGAGAAGCTCACGCACACGATCGAGACGTACGGCAATGAGGCGATCTACAGGCAGTACGGGTCCGGCACATGGAACGGTCTGCTCTCCACCAGCGGTGGCTGGAGGCGGCTCCTGAACATGATGGGCGGCTATCTCGGCTACTACGGCAACTACAGCTACGCGCAGATCGGCACGTGCACGCGATTCCACTACGGGGTCTCGGACGAGCAGATGAGCAACAGCTTTGAGGACAGCGCCGCGAACTCAAAGCTGATCGTCCTTTGGGGCAACAACCCACAGGAGACGCGGATGAGCGGCGGCGGTGTGCTGTTCACTTCTCTGTGGGCCAAGAAGAAGGCTGGCGTCAAATTCATCGTGATCGATCCCCGGCAGTCCGACTCGGTGGTCACTCTGGCTGATGAGTGGCTAGCTCCGCGTCCCGGGACGGACGCCGCGCTCGTTGCAGGCATGGCGCACGTGATGGTCACCGAGAACCTGCACGACCAGACGTTCCTCGACACGTACTGCCAGGGCTTCGACGAGGCGCACATGCCGGTGGGTGTCCCGTCCGGGAACTCGTACCGTGCCTACCTCATGGGTGAGGGGTCGGACGGCATCGAGAAGACGCCGGAGTGGGCCGCCGGGATAACAGGCGTGCCCGCCGACGCGATCACCCGGGTAGCACGTGAGATCGCCCTCGCGAAGCCTGCGAACATCACCCAGGGGTGGGGGCCGCAGCGCCACGCGAACGGCGAGAACCAGGCGCGCGCGATCTACACGCTCGCCGCGCTGACCGGCAACATCGGGATCCCCGGTGGCGGGACCGGGGGACGCGAGGGCTACTACTGGCCCGCTTCGATGTGGTTCCCGGACGGATCGAACCCGGTCAAGACCCAGATCTCGATGTTTGGGTGGACCGACGCGATCGAGCACGGGCCCGAGATGACCGCGTTGCGTGATGGGGTCCGCGGCAAGGACAAGCTCGATGTCGGCATCAAGTTCATGCTTGCCTACGCGGGCAACATGTTGTCGAGCCAGCACTCTGACATCAATCGCACGCGTGAGATCCTCACGGATGAGTCGCTCTGCGAGTTCATCGTCGTCGTCGACAATCAGATGACCGCATCGGCACAGATGGCGGACCTCATCCTGCCTGACACCACCACGGCCGAGCGGTGGGACATGGCGCCGAGCGAGTACACGGGCGACATGGCGTACGTGATCATGTGCGAGAAAGCTATCGAACCATTGTTCGACTCGAAGCCGGCTTACGAGATGTGTACCGAGATCGCCAAACGACTCGGCATCGAGGAGAAGTTCACCGAGGGCCGGACCGATGAGGAGTGGGTCCGCTGGATGCACGAGCAGACACGTCTGGACCGACCTGACTTCCCGACGTTCGACGAGCTCCGCACCAAGGGTGTCTACCGATACCGCGACCCCAGCGGTCCGCAGGTTCCGTTGCGGTCGTTCCGCGCGGACCCGATCGCAAATCCGCTCGACACGCCGTCAGGGAAGATCGAGATCTTCTCGTCGGAACTTTGGGGGCTCTCCACCACGTGGACGTTCGACAACCCTGAGCCCGGCGACAAGATCACCGCGCTGCCTGAGCACGTGGACACGTGGGAAGGCGCTGTCGAGGCGCGGACAAACGACAAGTTTCCGCTGCAGTGCATTGGGCACCACTACAAGGGGCGGACGCACTCCACGTACGGGAACCTCAAGTGGTCGCGCGAGGCCCACCCGCAGAAGCTGTGGATCAACACCATGGACGCGAAGGCCCGCGGCATCGAGAACGGTGACATGGTCGAGGTGTTCAACGACCGCGGTCGCATCCGGATCGCAGCCAACGTGACTCCGAGGATCATGCCCGGGGTCCTCTCGGTGCCGCAGGGCGCCTGGTACAAGCCCGACAAGGACGGGGTCGATACCGGCGGCGCGATGAACGTGTTGACGAGGATTCACCCGACGCCACTGTCGAAGGGGAATGCGCAGCACACCGCCCTGGTCCAGGTCGAGAAGGCTTGAGGGGGAGATCATCATGGCGGAGAAGCTGGGTTTCTACTTCGACCAGACGCTGTGCACGGGGTGCAAGGCGTGTTCGGTGGCGTGCAAGGACAAGCACGATCACGCGGTGGGTATCAGTTG
>JABBOX010000245.1 GCA_012927555.1 Phycicoccus sp. | reverse complement strand
CTACCGGCTCCGCACCAGCAAGAACACCAGCAGCCGCAAACAAGCCAGCTGACCATCTCAAGCAGTCAGGTGGAGCCAAAATTCGTGAAGACAGTGGGGCCAAATGACTTGACGACACCCAGGCCGGTGTGCGGGGTCGATTGACAGTCCCCAGGGCAGGGTGGTCGGGCGGCCGAACAGCTCCTGGTTGAACCAGTTGCCCCATCGCCCGAACGCTTGGGCGACCGCGATGCCGGGGGCAATCGCGTCGGCGAGCGGTGGTAGGGGCACGCCCGCGCGGCGGGCGCCGATCAGGGCGCCGACTCCGCCGAGCAGTACCGCCCCCCAGATTCCCAGTCCGCCGTCCCAGATCTTGAACGCATTCCACGGGTTCCTGCCCGTGGTGAAGTAGAGCTCGGGGTCTGTGACGACGTGGTAGAGCCGGCCACCGACGATGCCGAACGGCACCATCCACAAAGACACCGACTCCACGACTCCGGGGGCGCCACCGCGGGCTTTCCATCGACGCTCGCCCATCCAGACGGCGACCCCAATCCCGGCCAGGATGCACAACGCGTATGCGCGGATCGGGAAGGGCCCAAGGTGCCATACGCCCTCGGGCGGGCTGGGGATGCTCAAAGGGACGATCAAGGGGGCGGTTGTCCTTTCGTTCAGGCCGGCGATTACAGGACGGTGAGGAATGCGGCTACGCGCCGACAAGAGTGATGATCGAGGCGACGCCCAGCCCGCTGGTCACGGACGCTCGGCGGCGGTTTGGGCGTGCGTGTGCGTCTGCGTCTGGGTCTGCTCGTCGATGACGGCTACGAGGCGCTCCAAGACTGGCAACGCCTCGCCTAGCTTCTGTCGATCTCTTGAGTTCAAGGCGGCGATGGCCGACTGCAGCAGAGCGGCGTTGGTGCTTCGCCACTGCCGGACCAGGTGGGCGCCTTGTGAGGTCAGGGTGAACGCCACGGTCCGTTTGTCTGTGGCGCCGGGGGAGCGATCCAGCATGCCGGCGCTGGTCATGGCGTTGGCCAAGGTACTCACCGAGTTCGGAGCCAGGTGAAGCAGGCCGGCCAGGTCACCGGATCTGGCCCCGGGGTGCTCCTGCACCAAGCTCAACAACTCCAGCTGGGCCACGCTCAGGGACATTGTGGGCGTCCGGGCCCTGGCGGCCTTGCGCATCGCGCGTCGCAACCTGGCGACGAGGTCGGCGACGGCTTCGGGCAGCACGGCCTCGGCGGGAACCCTTTTCATCGCGCTCACCTCTTCATTATGTTGACGGACGTTGTGCACCGGAGGTGGTCGTTGGCCGGTTCAGTGTGGTGGCGGCCAGGGCGATCGAGCACACCGCCAGCCCGCCGAGCACGGCCTGGGGCCCCACCCAGTTGTGCAGCTCGGCCAGGTGCAGGCCCATAGCCGCTAGCGCCACGCCAAGGGCCGTGCCCAGGGCGCGTGCCACGTTGACCATGCCTCCAGTCACGGCGGAGGCGCTGGCCGGGACGGCTTCCATCACGGTGGCATTGTTCGCCGGGATCACCAGGCCCAGGAAGGCGCCCATGAGCAGCAGCAGCACAGCGATCTGACCGGGCGAGCGCCACAGCGCGATGTTGGCAACCACACAGGCGAAGACTCCGACCGCGCCCACCCCGACTCGTTGATGGTTGGACGCTCGCAGGTGCAGCACGTTCGCACCGACAGCAGCCAGCGCGAAACCGGCTGGAAGGCAGGACAGCACCAGCCCGCCGACTGCCGTGCTCATGCCCCAGGTGGCAAAGACGCTCGGATAAAGAACCAAAGGGGCGAACAACAGCAGGTACGCCAGCAGTGCTCCCGCCAGCGAGACACCGAGCCCGCCACGCCGAAGCAGGGTGATGTCCACCAGCGGCGCCACTGCACGTGACTCGGCCCGCCAAAACAGGACCACCGTCACGACCGCCGCCACACATAGTCCCAGCACCACAGCTGACGGCAGGGGCATACCGGACAGGCTGCTCAGTACCAGCAAACTCGACACGATCGCGCCCGCCAGCAGGACGAAACCGGCCACGTCTCTGCCCCGACCCGGGCTGAGGTCCCGGCTGCGCGGCAGAAGCAGATACCCTGCGAGGATCGCCACGATGCCAATCGGGACGTTCACCCAGAACACCGATCGCCATCCGTAGGCATCCACCAGCACCCCACCGAGGCTGGGACCAAGGGCGAGTCCCAGTGCCTGGGCAGCCCCCTGAAAACCCAGCGCGGTCCGCACCCGGGAGCGAGGGACGCTGAGCACAACCAACGCCACGCTGTTGGCCTGAAGCAGCGCGGCCGCGACTGCCTGGAAACCTCGCCCAGCTACGAGCCAGCCCAGGCTCGGTGCGAGGGCACACGCTGCGGAGGCCACGGAAAAGAGCCCGAATCCATACAGGTACAAGAGCTTGCGTCCTCGCGTGTCCGCCCACCGACCTACCGGAACCAATAGCACCGCGAGAACCACGAGGTGGGACAGCGAGACCCACTGCACGCTGCCCAGGCCCGTGTTGAAATCCGACTGCAGCTGCGGATAGGTCATCGTCACGATGCTCGCGTCCAACTGCCCCATGAACGCGCCCAGGCATACCGCGCCGACCGCAGCCCACGGCGCGCGGGGGTGTTCTCGCACCCACTGTGGGCGCCGTGACTCCTTCGTCAACGGTCCTAGGTCGAAGTTGGTGGTGAACACGATTTGATTCTGTCACAGACAGAAACTAATCCTGACCGGAGTGTCTTCTTCCTTGCGGGAGCCTGCTACTTAGAGCAAATGGGGTTCTTTGGAACACGTGGGCGAGGGAGGATCGTCTACCTGGCTGAGCCGGCGGATTCATTCCCTTGCTCCGACCGGGTCGGGGCGAAGTGAATCATCGGCTGTCTCCACAGCGGTACTGGGTTCAGGTCCTGTCCA
>JABBOX010000037.1 GCA_012927555.1 Phycicoccus sp. | reverse complement strand
TGGTAGGTCGTCGGATAGTCCACGCCACCAACCGGACTCACGCTCACTGCTATATCCTACTTCAGTTAAGCAGATATGCAGAACACATGTTCGAGAACACGGCAGCCACAGACCCGGCCGGGTTCCTGGCTGCGGTCACCGAACAACTGGCCAAGCTCACCTCCGAGCTCTGGCACACCGGCAACGACGGGTTCGCCGGTATCGCCGCCGCGGTCGACGCCCTGGCCGTCCAGCTCGACTGTGCCCGGGTCGGCCTGGTCCAGGAGGCTCAGTCCCGCGGTGTCGTGGCCGAGTCGCCCTGCGTCTCGTCGACCGACTGGTTGCTGGCGCACAGTGAGCACCTCGAGCCGGCTGATGCCGCCCGGACCGTGGACGTGGCCCGGTTGTGTGTGCTGCCCAAGAACCAGGTGATGGCCGTCGCGATTTCAGGCGGGACGCTGACGGTGCGTAAGGCGATGACCGCGCTGCGTCAGCTCGGCCAGGTCGAGCACGCCCTGGCACCGGGCAAACGTGAAGAGGCTTTGGCGTCGCTGACGTTGATGGCCCAGACCGGCTACGACCGCCACGTCGTCGCCGTGGGCCGGTCTCTGATGGCCCTGGTCGGTGCGGACCGGTCCCTGGAAGACAACGAAACCGCCCTGCGATCGCTCAGCTCCCTGAAGCTGTGTCCGCTGGCCAACGGGATGGTCGCGGTCAGCGGCCAGCTCGACCCCGAGTCCGGTGCCGTGCTGAGCGCGGCCCTCGACCCCCTGTCCGCACCAACACCGTGCGAGGCCAACGGGGGCCGCGACCCCCGCCAGGGCGACCGACGCCGGGCCGACGCCCTGGTCGAGCTGTGCCGGCGCGCGACCGCAGCCGGCGGCTCCGCGCCAACCACAACCAAAGCCCAGATCGTGGTCACCATCGGCTACGACCGGCTGTTGGGCGCCGTCAGAGGTTCCGGGACCACCCTGGCCGGTCAGGTCCTCTCACCCCAGGCCGTCCGCAAGCTCGCCTGCGACGCCTCGATCATCCCCATGGTCCTCGGCTCCGAAAGCCAACCCCTGGACGTCGGACGAACCAAACGCCTAGTCACCCCAGCACTTCTCGCCGCGCTGTGGGCAAGAGACAAAGGCTGCACCTTCCCCGGCTGCGGACGACCACCTCAATGGACCGACGCGCACCACGTCAAACACTGGATCGACGGCGGGACGACGTCCCTGCTCAACCTCGCGCTGCTGTGCGGTTACCACCACACGTTTGTCCACCAACGCGACCTCACCGCCACCGTCACCGCACACGACGTCACCTGGCAAACCTGACCGCATCACGTCACTTGGCAGACCGGACGACCCCAGATCTGCCCGTCGCTAAGTTGCCTCGCGCCGAGTTGAGTGCGATGTCGAACGTCGGAGGGCGCAGGGTAGCGTCGAATCTTGGTCATTGGTGATGGGTTATCGGATGTGGTCGTCCCTCAGAGGAGCATTCATGGCTGTGGCGTGGGGACGACGCTGCAGACCGGGCCAACGGTCGTCAGCGGCCTTGCCCCATGACCCGGCGCAGCGCCGGGCGCACGTCAGCCGCATAGACACCGGCGCCGACCACGGCCAGGATCCCCGTCATCTGGAAGGGGTACGGGTAGCTCACGAAGCTCAACGCGACAGCCGCACCCAAGATCCCCAGCCAGATCGGTTTGGACGCCTTGCCGGCGGCGGTGAATGCGTCGGGACGGTGCCGCATGGCATCGACGAAGCCGAACACCGACAGCACCAGAACGGCGATCCAGAAGACGAAGTAGATGAGCTCCTGGATGCTGCCGAAGATGTTGGACATGCGTCACAGCGTAGTGGCCGACCTACCGTCAGATGTCGGACTACAGAGCGCGCTCAGATGCCCACGGCGTCGATCGAACCGACCAGGTGGCCGTGGCCCAGCACCGGTGCGTAGGCCATCTTGTCGAAGACGTCGGAGTCGATCCCCAAGCGCCGCAACGCTGCCACCATCACGATGGGTCGCGCGCGCTGACCACCGTCAGCGATCTTGAGCGCGATGGCCCGCCCGTCGTCCAGCCCCACGGCATAGACGCTCTCGGCGCCGTCCTTGGCGATCAGGCCCGGGACGCCGCGCATCAAGGTTGTGACGTCCCGCCGGGTCCCACCGACGCATTGGGGGAACGCCCGCATGGCATCTGCGACCTTGGCTTCGTAGGTTCCTTTGGGGGCGGCCGCTATTCGTGAGAATCCTCGTGCCAATCCGGTCAGGGACACGGCCATGACCGGGGCGCCGCAGCCGTCAATCCCGGTGGCCACAACACTTTCGCCGGTGACGTCGGCCAAAGTTTGCTCCATCAGCCGCTGGAGCGGGTGCTGCGGGTCGCGATAGGTCTTGGTGTCCCATCCTGCGACGACACAGGTCGCGAGCATGGCCGCGTGCTTGCCGGAACAGTTCTGCGCGAGCGAGGTCGCGTCGCGCCCGGCAGCAATCCACTCGGTGCGTTCCGTCTCGTCGTACGGCAGGTCGGGGGTGTTCTGCAGCTCCTGCTCGGTGAGCCCGGCGCCGGCGAGAATCCGCAGAACGTTGTTGAGGTGGAACTGCTCCCCCGAGTGGCTCGCGGCCGCCATGGCGAGCAGCTCACCGTCCAGGTCGAGGCCGGCACGAAGCATGGCCAACGCCTGGATGGGCTTGCTCGACGAACGCGGGAAGATCGGTCCGGCGACGTCACCGATCGCCAGCAGCGTCGAGCCGTCCGCGTCCAGTGCCACGACGCTGCCGTGGTGCACGGACTCGACGAAGCCGGAGCGGATGACGTGGGCGACGACGGGGGCGTCATACAGGGGAACGCGCTGGTCGGTCACGGAAGAACTCGCTGCATATTCACGGCTGGGAGCCTACGCTCCGACGACAGCGCGGCCCGTGTGGAGGGATCCGAACCCGCCGCGCTTGCGTGAGC
>JABBOX010000189.1 GCA_012927555.1 Phycicoccus sp. | reverse complement strand
AGTAGACCGCATGGCCATCACCGACCTCGAGCATTCCCGACGCGTACGGCTCGATCTCGGGGTACAGGGTGCGCACGATTCGCGACCCTACTCCGCAGCGGCGCGGCGCTCGTGCCAAGCCTCGCCCAGCCCAGCGCGCCGCACACGCCCGACTTCGGGCAGCCGCGCCGACGGCGGCTACGAGCGGACGCTCGAGGTCGTGGAATCCGCCGGTCGCGGAGCCCAAGAGCTGCGCTGACGGTCGAGTCCGGTGCCCGGTGCTTGGCGCCCCTGTGACGTGATGACGACGTCCGGGTGAACGTCGACCGCAGGGCGGTGGTCGATGAGTGGCCGGAGGCCCGCTGAGACAGGCTGGGGACGACGCCAGTCGACTGAGGCGCCCCGAGAGTGGAACCGACGATGAGGACGCAACGACCTCCCCCATGGACATCGAGCACCTCCAGCTCGACGTCGAGGACAACCTGCGGGAGGACATCGACCGCCTGATCGCTGGGGGTAGCCGGAGGGCCGTTCGTAGCACTTCACGGCAAGAAGTGGCATGCGCAGTGGCATCCGGAGGGCGGCAGAGCGGGCGGGGAGGGACGCGAGCCGGACTTCGACACGGTGATGGGCGGTGTCATAGCGTCGTAGCAACGGTGCTGGTCACGGCGGAGGGTTGCGAGTGCGCAGAATGCTGACGGTGGCGGATCGGGTGGAGATCGCGCAGGGGTTGAATGCAGGCTGGTCGATCCGGGTGCTGCGGGAGCCTCACGGCACGTCTGACGGCGCCCGAGGTCCCCCGACGTCAGCTCACAAGGGCGGTGAGGAAGCCGACGGGATCGATGCCCAGCCGGAGGAGCAGTACCAGAACTGACAGCACGGCGGCCACGGCTGCCGCAGCGAGCCCCTGCAGGACCGGCGGCCACTGCCGTGCCGCGGTGCACTCAGTCAGCCGAGCCACTCCGGCAGCCGTAACCAGGGCGACTCCGGCAGCCAGGGTGAACGCTGAACGGAACGTGCTTGAGTCGGTAGTTGCGATCTCGGCCCCAGGGGCGAACACCTTCATGGAGCTGCCCGCGAGCGCCAGCATCAAGAGGAGCCCGCCGCTCAGAACGGCGAGGCCAATCAATGTCACCGAAGTGAATCCCAGCGCCCACGTCATGGTGCGACCCCTTGTCGGCCTCGCCGGACTCTGCGGTGTCGCGGTCGGATGGCTGTTCACGCCCTTCAGTCTGCCCTTCTGCCTTCCCCGAGCGATCGGTATCTCGGGTCGAATCCCGAAACGCCCGGCGCGCACAGGCAGTCGAGATACAGGCGGGCTTGACCTCCACTCTCCTGAACGTCCGCTCTTCGGCAGCCGCGCCCGGACCGCGGCATGAGCGGACATCCAAGGCGGCTCCGACAGCTCCTGGCCGCAGCCGAGCGAGGGGCTTGCCGCGGAACTGCGAGCGGGCAGTGGGCCCGCGGACGCCACGACCTGCTACGGGGTCGGGGTCGGGGTCGCGGTCGGCTGGCCGGGAGCCACCTGAAGGATCCCGTCTCCGGACAATGCAGCATCCCCGGAGGCGACGGTGGTCCGCACGTCGTAGAAACCGGGCGGTGCCTGCGCGGGCAGTTGCAGTGAGGAGGCCGGCGTTCCACCCACGCGGTCGGTGGTGTGTACGTCAGCCGCGGTCACTGTCGGGGCCGGCGGGATGTCGGCGCTCATCGCGGTCTTCAGCGCGGCCACATCCGGGAACGGGCCGGTCACTGACGCTGACAGGATCACAGCCGTCGCAGCGGTAGAGGCGGTCGGCAGCTGCGCGGTGGAGGTCCAGCGCAAGGCGATGACCTGCCCGGGATAGGCCACCGTGGGCAGGCCAGCCTGGCAGCAGGAGTACTGGTAGCGCGCAGACTCCACCGCTGGCGCAGGTGCTCGGCTGCCGCACCCAGCTACCAGGGAGCCGAACCCCAGCACCACGACCACCGCAGCGAGCACGTCACGGCGTTGCCGCACAAGCCGACCCCCGTCCCGATCGCCGACGCCGCCGCACCCCACCGGGGCCGCGGCTCACACCGGGCCGAGCGTAGCCGCCCTCAACGCGGCGGACGCGTGCGACCGCGAAGCGGCATGAGCGGATGTCTACTGCGGGCACAGGCGGCGCAGTGATGCTGCTCGCATTACGTGAACTACTCGTCCGACGACAAGGTCGCAGCCTCGAAGTCCTTGACTGGCCCACCCGGGTTGCTTACCCAGCGCTCAACCCCGCCCGTGCTGTGGTGCGACCAACGACTCACCGGCGTCGTGGATTGGCCGAACGCGGCCACCGGCAACCGGGGCAGCGATGTCGGTCACTGCAGACTCAACTTGGCGCTGCTGTTTGACACCACGACGGCTGGTGACTATCTGGTGATGTATGAGCGTGCTGCGGGCGTCCGGGTGGACCGGCGAGCCGACCTGCGGGCGTTGCTCTGCTTTGACCTCGAGTGGCAGCGTTTCATCCCGCGCCAGGTCGCCGGTCGGGCTCCGCTCGACCTGGCCGGGATGCCTGGTCGAGTTGCCGCCACGATCCGCGGTGCGCTGGACGGGATCGGCTAGCCAGCGGTTACCGCTCATCGGCAGACGCGCGCATGCGGCGGCAGAAGGGGACGTCGCGGTCGGGAGCGCTGACGGGCCCGGGTGCCGATGGCGGTCATCACGGAAGGAGGTCGAGGTATCTCGTGCGAGCCGGCATCGCGTGGATGACCATCTCGTCGCCGCCCTCGAGGACGAGTACCACCGTCTCCAGCAGGCGGGCTCCGGTGTCGAAGCCCAGGCGCAACTCTCGGCGGTGAGCGCCGTCCTCGTCGAGGGGCTCGATCCACAGCGACCACTCTGCTGCTCGGATCGCGTCCTCCGGCGAGACGCCGTGCTTGAGCGCGCTCCGATGGACCTTCACGCAGCGAAGTGGGCCAGCGCGGCTCGGATCGCCTCGGACCTGGTCATGTCGCGCTTGGCTGCCGCCGCGTCGAGAGCGTCGAGCTCGCCGGCGGTCAACCGGACCGCCACGACTTGCATCGGTTGAGCCCCGCGACCAGGACGC
>JABBOX010000039.1 GCA_012927555.1 Phycicoccus sp. | reverse complement strand
CCAATAATTGCTAGTCGCTTTTTCATCCCCATCTTCCTTTCGCTTCATTCATGAATGTTTGAAAAACCGATACTGACCGCCTTGTTCGCGGTATTCCCCTTTAGTTTCACCTCCTGAAACGACCACCAAGAGCTCATCTCAGTAGCTCCAGACCTGAACCCGGTTGTTCTCCCGGTCGGTGACGTAGATCCGCGAGCGGGAGTCCGCGACGACCCCGTTGGGGTACTCGAAGGTGCCGTCGAGCTGCCCTTCTGCGCCGAAGGTGCCGATGAACCTGGGCAACGGCGACTTCCCTGCTGGGATCCGGTAAACCTTGACGTCGTGCGCGGAGGTGTCCACCACGTAAAGCCGGTTGCTCTCGTCGATCGCCGCTCCACGCGGCAATCCGAGGTCGCCTGAGCCCACGCCGCGGTTGATTGTCGACCCGCGCTTCCCAGCCGGATCGAAGGTCACCAGCCGGCCGTTGTTGCTGTCGCTCACATAGGCGGTGCCCTGCTTGTCGATCGCGATGCCGTTCGGAAACACGAGCTTGTCAGCGGCTCCGAACGTGCGTGCCAACGTGCCGTCACGTCCAAACACCAGGACCCGATGGGACGTGCCGCTCACGTCGGTGACGTAGAGGACGCCGCGCGCATCGAACGCCAGCCCGAGCGGCTGCCAGCCCCCGCCCAGGTCCCCATGGGGCGTGAAGGTGCGTCGATACGCGCCCTTCGCGTCGTAGACGTAGACGGCCTGCGCAGGGCGGTCACTGACATAGACATCGCTCGTGATCGGGTCAACGGCCACGTAGACGGGCTGGTGCGCCGCGCCGGTCGACTTCGGCGGCTGAAGGGTGCCGAGCTTCTTGCCTGCGCGATCGTAGATGCGCACCAGTTTGGTGCCGTCGCTCTCGGTGACGTAGATGCGCTCGCCGGACGGGCTGACTGCCACGCCTATCGGGCGGCTACTCCCGTAGAAGCTGGACACGTAGTGCGGCATCTTGTCGTTAGTCAGACCGGGTAGCTCCGACAGCGGCTTGCGCGTCGAGAGGTACCAGCCGAACAGGATGGCGAAGAGCAGCAGCAGCAGCGCGAGCAGCGCGAGCAGGATGCGCTTGCGGCGACGGCGCCGTTCTTCAGCAGAGAGGGCATCGCCGCCGCCATCGCCGGCCTCCGGCAACAACTCGGCCATCAGGTCCGGTTCCGGCCCGGAGGCAGAAGTTACGTCGGGCGTCGTCATCTCAGCCGGTCGTTTCTGCGCTGAGCCGGCTCAGGCCGGTGCGCGCGTTGAAGTTCTTGGAGTCCTTGCCGATGACCTTCTGGTACCAGCGAATCGCGCCCTCTCGGTCGGATGCCTTCTCGGCGATCATCCCAAGCGCAAGCATTGAGTCGACCGCGACCGGCCCCGATGTCAGGGCCTGGAGCCGAAGCTTGGCATCGGCTGGCCTCTTCTGGCAGAAGTCCACCATCGCGCCGGCATACTCAGCTTGGGGCTTGTCACCGAGCTGCTTGTAAACTTGGGTGAGCTGGGCGTAGGGCTCACACCAGCCGGTCGGTACGAACTTGAGGGCGGTCCGGAACGCCTCGGCCGCGCGTTCGGGAGCTCCGGCCTTCAGGTTGGCAGTGCCGAGGAGGTACCAGGCGTCTGCGTCGCCGGGATCGATCTTGACCGCCGCCTCGACTCTCGTCACGGCCTCCTTCGCCCGTCCCTGCTTCAGGGCGATCTGGCCGAGCGCGTAGTAGGCCTCCGCCAGCTGCGTGTCCTGGCCTGCGAACTCTCCCTTTCCGGCACTGCCGACGATCTTGCGGTAAGCCGCATCGGCACCCTTGAGATCACCCTTGGCCGTCAGGACGCTGCCGCGTCCCAGCAACGCTGCCCGGTGATTGCCGTCTGCCTTCAGAACCTCATCGTACTGCTTCAGCGCGTCGTCCATCCGGTTCTCTAGCTGATAGGCCGCAGCGAGCTCAAGTCGGGCGCCGATGTTGTTGGGCGTCTTCTTGACGGCCTGCTCAGCCGCCTGTGTCTGCTGGTCGATCATTGATGCGCCGGCGTCGACGTGCTGGTCCTGGTAGTAGATGCCGGCGAAAGCCAGGACGCCGATCACGAGCACCAAGACTCCCATGCGCAGCAAACGGCTCGTCGTTCGATCCGGGGCGGAAGCTTTCCGCCGACTGAACTTCATCTCTACGCCAGTTCCTCTCGCTATGCCCGACACGCCTTCTGACCAAGCGCGTGTGCGACATGGAGGCGGGGGCCTCCGCAAACCATCCTGTCGTCCGCACGCGGGGGATCCCATCCGTCGCACGGTAGATATCCGGTACAGGCCTCTTGGAAGCCGTAGGCCCTGCGGCCCGGATCCGGCGTCGGGTTCTACCCGGTCGGAGCTGCGAGGGTCCTGACGCGGCGGGCCCTGGCCGGCCGAGTGACGGGGCTGCTGTCGCGGACGGCCTGGACGATCTGCTCGAGCCCGGCGGCGCATGGCGCAACGACCGAGCCCCTGGTGATGACGGCGCTCACGTCGATCAGGACGGCGTGCGGGGCGAGCGTGGTCAGGTCGAACTGCTCGAAAGGATCGCTCGACTCGAAGATGACGACTGACGGACCGACGGCCAACGCTGACTCGACGGCCTCAGGGTGACGTATTGACACCACCATCGCCTCGACGCCGATCTGGGCGCGAAGGTACTTGGCGATTCCCTCGCCCAGCAGGGCGTGCTCGTAGAGGATCACGACCGGATGCTGAGTTCCATTCGCCACGGTCCACCCCTTCCCACTAGCACGTGATCCCCGTCACTTTGAACGGTAGCCACCTTCGTGCCCCACTACCATCCCCGAACCGGCACAGTTCCCAACCGGCGTTCCTCTACCTCGAGGTGCCTCACTCGTCGACGGGTCGGCGTCCCAAGCCCTGCCGGACGATGTACGCCGTGGCCTGGATGCGGTTCTCCATGTGCAGCTTCTCGAGGGCGTTGTGGACGTGGTTCTTCACGGTGCCCTCCGTGATCGAGAGACTCTTGCCGATCTCCTTGTTGCTCATGCCCTCGGCCACCAGCTGGAGGATCTCGAGCTCGCGGCGCGTGACGGGCGGCCCCTCGGGCTGCGCCGGCGACGAGGTCCGCCTCGTGGCCCCGTTCTGGATCTCGCTCAGCAGCCGCCCGGCGATGGCCGGCGACAGGGGCGTCTCGTTGCGCATGACCGAACGGATCATGTCGTAGAGCTGTTCGGGGCGAAGGTCCTTCAGGAGGTAACCGTGCGCCCCGAACCGGATGGCGTCGAAGACATGGTCGTCGGCCTCGGACACGGTGAGCATGATGACCTTGACGGTGGAGAGCTGCTCGCGGATGAGCCGGACCGCTTCAACCCCGTTCATCACCGGCATCTCGACGTCCATCACGACAAGGTCCGGGAGCAGCAGACGCGCCTTCTCCACAGCGTCCAGACCGTTCTCGGCCTCACCCACGACCGTCATGTCATCGCGCCCGTCGATCAGCGACGCGATGGCACCACGAAAGAGCGGCTGATCGTCAACGAGCAGGATGCGGATCGGTTCGTGCGCCGGCATTCATCACCTCGACGGAAGACGTTCTCGGATGCGATCGCTCGGGGACGCTTGCAGTGACGCGCGTTCCACGCCCTGGGGCTGAGTCGATCGTAAGGCTACCGTTGAGGAGCGCCATCCGCTCGCGCATGGTGAACAGCCCGAAGCCGTCCCGGTCAAGGGTCGAGCCACCCTGGTCGAAGCCGTGACCGTCGTCCTCCACGACAAAGGTCGTGCTCGAGTCGGACTCGGTGATCCGGACGACGGCCGATTTGGCACCCGAGTGCTTGCGGACGTTCGTCAGAGCCTCCTGGATGACCCGGATCACCTGGACCTCACACCGCGGCGAGAGGGCCAGCTCATGGTCAACGCTGCTCAACGAGGCCTCGATCTTGGACTGCTGGCTGTACTTGACGAGGTAGGCGCGAAGGTTGTCCTCCAGCCCGCGCTCGGTCTTGCTCGAGTCGCGCAGACCGAGGATCGACTCTCGGACGTCCTGGTAGGCGTCCTCACAGATATCCGCGATCTCAGCGAGCTCCACCGCGACGATGGGGTTCTGGCAGACCTCATCGCGGGTGTCCAGCGCTCGGAGTCGCAGATGGGTCACGCCGAGAACCTGGGCAAGGCTGTCGTGCATCTCACGGGCGATCCGCTCGCGTTCGGCGAGAACCGCACGCTGGCGCCCGTTCTCGCGCATCTGGGCGCTCGTGATGGCGATCGCGGCAAGGCCGGAGAGGGTCACGAGGAAGGCGCGGTCACGTTCGGTGAAGAGGACATCGGATCTCCGGCCGATCCACAGCTCTCCGAGCAGCCCGATCGGTCCGCGGATCGGGACCGCCATGTCGGCGTTCCAGTCCGGCGAGGACCGAATCGGGCAGACAGTCGCGGGCCCGTGGTCCTGGTGGCGAGACCCAGCCTCGGACGTCATACAGGAAGTGCCTTCAGCGAAGGAGCCCCCGCCCTCGGACGCCCCCGCGAACTGAACGGACCGAGAGGCGTCCTCGTCGAGGCTCAGGACGGCCTCGTCGCTGCCCATGAGCTCACGCGCATGCTGGACCACGGCCGAGAGGATGTCAGGGGGCGGGTTCTGGTTCGAGATCTGCAGGAGCACGTCATAGAAGGCGTGACCTTCGTACTTCCTGCGTTGGAGGTCGGCCACGAGCTGGGCGAGCTGGATCGCGCTGGCCAGCTGATGGCCGATGGTCTGCAACGTGCCCGAGGCCAGGCGGTCGCCCGCGCCGGCGCCGACGGGGAGCCAGAGCCGCATCTGGCCAACCGTCACCGTTCCCGTCGAGAGCGGGAAGTCGATGATGGGCGCGTCGCCGCCGCGAGGGTCGTTCGGCACGAGCGATGCTGACCCGGGGGCTGCAAGCAGACGCCTTGTCACGCCCGCGCCCTCGGGCGATCGGTCTTCTGAGTTGAAGACGGTGACTGATGCCTGCACCGCGCCGCTCGTGATGAGCACGCTCTCGAGGGCCACGTCGACGATCTGGTCCACGCCAACTTCGCCCTGCACGGCGCTCGACACCGCGTTCATGGCCGCCAGCTCGCGGTTCTGCCTGACCACCTGTCGCTGGGCGCGGTCGATGAACCGGAACATGACCAGGCCGAAGGCAAGGATCGAGACGACAGTGACGCCGATGAAGAGGGGGCGATAGCCGTCCCAGAACCCGTCGAGTCGCAGGTCTCTGCCCTCGACCGTGTAGTGGACGAACTCCAGGGCGAGGATGAACGCAACCGGCAACAGGACACTCAGCACCTTGAGGCGGCGATCGACCCACTTGTAGGCCCAGCGCTCCGCTGCTCGCGTCGACGGCTGGTGCACAGACGTGGGCTGGTGCCCTGACGACGGCTGGCCCGCAGACGTGGGCGACGCGGCCTTGGCAGGCTCGAACCGCGCGTGCGCGGACTCAGGCGTCGCGGCTGGCGCCACATTGTCTGCCCGAATACTGATGTCGCCTCCTATGGTCCCCCGCAGTCTCTGGGCGCCGCTCGGGACCCATCCATCGTACGGCCTCGTGTCCAGCCCGACGAGCAGTCGCGGGCGAGCATATGTCGAGCTGATCACGTCGCATCACGACGAGTGACGCGGCTAACAACGACGACGGGACCAAAGTCCTAAGGCAAGCCTAACCTCACCATGTACGGTCGCTACATGACCTTGCCAGAAAGCCCACTGGGCGCCGAGCTGCGCGTGACCGGTGTCCGACTGCCGGCTGCGGACGCGTTCCGTCTGAACGAGATGGGCATCCGACTCGGAACGATTGCCCACGTCACGCAGCATGCGGCCTTCGGCGGCCGGGTCATCGCCGTGGCCGGGTCCCGCTATGCGCTTGATGGACGGACGGCGGCCCTCATCGACGTCGAGCCGGTGGCGTCCCGCTGATGAGCTGCCACGGCAACACCTCGACCCCCACGCTCAGCCGGTCCGGCAGCGTGCGCGTGCTCCTGGTCGGCGGACCGAACGTCGGCAAGTCCACCCTCTTCAACGCCCTGACCGGCAAACGGCAGCGCACCATGAACGCCCCCGGCACGACCGTCGAGCTCGCCACCGGCACCTGGCGCAGCACCGGGTCGGGCCCGTCGGGCGCCACGATCGAGCGGGCGATCATCGACCTGCCGGGCAGCTACAGCCTGCTGGCCCGCTCGGCCGACGAGCAGGTCACCGCGGATGCCGTCCGCGAGGTCGCCCAGGACCCTGCCGACCCGACTGTCGGTTCGAGCGTCGTCGTCGCGGTTCTGGACGCCACCACGCTGGCCCGGTCGCTGTATCTCCTCGCCCAGGTCGCCGAGATCGGCGTCCCTGTCGTCGTGGCCCTGACCATGCTCGACCTCGCGGCCGAGGCGACGGACTCACCCACCACCGGCGTCGAACCGGACACCCTCGCCACCGCACTGGCGACGGCGCTCGGCGTCCCCGTCATACCGGTGGACGCGCGCCACCGGCTGGCAGGTGCACTCACCGGGCTGGACGGTATGGACGAGCTGGCCCGCGCCGTCGACGAGGTCGCCGCGAACCCGCGGTGGGTCACAGGCATCGCCCCGCCGGCGGCACCGGCATGTGGTTGCGGCGGCACCAAGGACGTGGCTGGCGACGGCCCGGTCGCCAGCGAGGCGATCGCCCACGGCCTGGTCCCCGATCTCGAGCAAGAGCTCGCCCACGCAGAGGCTCTGTTCACCTGGGTCGAGCAGGTTGTCGAACAGGTCAGCATCAGCCTTGCGCAGCATCAGGATGCGCCGGCGGCGGCCCCCTCCGTCCGCCCGGGGCACCGCCGGACCTTCTCCGACCGAGTCGACAGAGTCCTGCTCAACCCGTGGGCCGGCATACCCGTATTCCTCGCGGTTGTCTGGCTGCTGTTCGAGCTGACCACCAAGTTCGCGGCGCCGCTGCAGGGTGCCATCGGACAGCTCGTCAACGGGCCGCTTTCCTCCGCCGTCACCTGGCTGTTGGGTCTCTTCGGCTTGGGCGATGGCTGGCTGCAGGGGTTGCTGGTCGACGGCCTGCTGGTCGGGGTCGGAACGGTGCTGACCTTCCTGCCGGTGATGGCGATCATGTTCGCCGCCCTCGGAGTCCTCGAGGACTCTGGCTATCTGGCGCGGGCCGCATTCGTCGCCGACCGCGCTATGAGGTCCCTCGGCCTGGACGGGCGCGCACTGCTGCCGCTGATCGTCGGGTTCGGCTGCAACCTCCCCGCGCTCGCGGCGACCCGGATCCTGCCGCAGGCCCGCCAGCGGCTCCTGACCGGGCTGCTGATCCCGCTCACCTCCTGCTCCGCCCGACTGACGGTCTATGTACTGCTGGCGAGCGCGTTCTTCCCCGCCCACGCGGGCACCGTCATCTTCGCGATGTACGTGGCCAGCGTCGCCCTCGTCCTCGTCGGCGGTCTGCTGCTGCGCCGGACGGCCTTCCGGGACGTGCACGCCGAGCCGCTGATCCTGGTGCTCCCGCCGTACCAGCGCCCGCACCTGCGCACCCTGGGGATGTCGGTCCGTCTGCGGGTCGGGTCGTTCGTCCACCGGGCCGGGAAGATCATCGTCGCGACCATGCTCGTCGTGTGGGTGCTCATGGCCGTCCCCGTGACCGGCCAGCACACTGTTGGCGATGTTCCGGTCGCGGACAGCCTGTACTCCGCTGTGGCCGGGGGCATCGCTCCGGTTCTTGCGCCTGCCGGCTTCGGCAACGACCATGCGGCCGCCGCGCTCATGACCGGCTTCGTGGCCAAGGAGGTCGTGGTCGGCTCGTTCGCGCAGTCCTATGCGGTCGCCGACCCGGGCGTCGTCGCCGGCGCCGGGAGCCTGGGTGAGGGGTTGCGCGCGTCGTTCGACAAGTCGTCGGGCGGGCACGGCGGCGCCGCGGCGCTGGCGTTCATGGTCTTCGTGCTCGCCTACACACCATGCGTCGCGGCCCTTGCCGAGCAGCGACGTCTGTTCGGGTGGCGACCCACGGCATCGGCCCTCGTCGTCCAGCTCGTCACGGCATGGGCGCTTGCGGTCCTGGTGTTCCAGGTGGGGTCACGGATATGAGGTCGCGGCTTTGGGTTGCGGCTGTGCGGTTGCGGTCATGAGCTCCTGGACCGCGGTGCTCGACGACGTTGCGACGCGTGGGGGAACCCCGGCGCAGGTTGCCCACCGGCTCGGGCTGCCGAGTCCCCTGGTGCAGGCGATCCTCGACCACGCGGAGCGGTTGGGTGTGGTCGAGGTGGCTGGGCAGGGTTGCGCTTCGGGGTGCCCCACCGGACCGGCGATGCCCAGCGGCTGTGTCGGCTGCCCTCTTTCCTTGCCTTAACCTTGATGGGGCCCGGTAGCACGCCAGGTCCAGGTCAGTAGCAGGTCAGCCGCAGACGCGCGAAAGGAGCGGCCATGAATGTGGAGAACATTCTCCTCGACATCGACCGCATCGCGGGCGGCCGACATGCGGACCACACGATCTCCGAAGAGATGCGGACGGACCCGAAGACCCACCGCGTCTTTGTCGCGATCACGTGGCTGCTGGTCCTCGAGCTCGTGATCGGGACCGGGGCCTTGGCCGTGCCCGTCATGCTTCATCTGCGCGGCGACAACGTCGCCTGGGTGGTCTGGATGCGCCTGGCGATCGTGCTCGCCATGACGACGACGCTGTTCTATTTCGCATGGCGTGCCCAACGCGGATTCTATTGGGCCTACTCACGATTGAGGCTTTTCAGCAAGATCTTCCCGGTCGTCGCGTTGACGACCGCAGCCATCCCGGGGCTCTACCCGTTGTGGATGGTCACGGAGCAGATCGGCTTCAGCCTCATCCTGCTCGGCATTGCCGAGTACCTGTCCACGGATCACATGCGCGCGGCATACGCCAAGCCGAAGCGAGCGCCGAAATCCCGCAAGCTCGTCAACAGATAGTCACGAAGACAGATAGTCACGAAGAAGGAGCACGATGCAGTCTCGACCTCAGGTCGTGGTCGTCGGCGGTGGGATCAGCGGTCTCGCGACAGCCCACGACATACATCGACGTCTCGGTGCGAGCGCGCAGCTCACTGTCATCGAGGCAGGGTCGCAACTGGGTGGCAAGGTTGCCACCCAGGAGTTCAGCGGGCACCGCGTCGACACCGGTCCCGATGCGTTGCTGGTGCGCGTGCCGGCCATGGCTGCCCTGCTCGAGGACCTCGGGCTCAGCGACGAGATTGTGGCTCCGGCCTCACTGGGGGCGCATGTGTGGTCGCGCGGCCGGCTGCGCCGGCTCCCGACGGGCACCCTGTTCGGTGTTCCCGACCGGCTGATCCCGCTGTTGAAGTCGCGCCTCCTCTCTCCCATGGGCGTGGCCCGTGCGTCCCTTGACCTGGTGCTGCCGCGGCGTCGTACGGTCTCGGACGACCCGTCGATCGCCGACCTGGTCACTCCCCGACTGGGCTCACAGGTGTTCGATCGCCTGGTCGAGCCACTGCTCGGCGGGGTGCATGCCGGCCGGGCAGCTGAGCTCAGCGCCCGGACCACCGTGCCCGACATCGAGGCCCTCGCGCGCAAGAACCGCAGCCTGTACCTCGGCCTCCGGAAGCTTCGCCGCCACGCCCCGCCGTCATCGGGCGGCGCCGTTCTGATCACCCTGGCGGGCGGACTGGTCCGACTTGTCGAAGCGCTGGTGGAGCGGTTGGGCGACGCCGACATACGACTGAACAGCACCGTCAATCTTGTTGCGCGAGAAGGCAATAGCTATCGCGTCGACCTGTCGGACGGCACGAGCATCGCCGCCGACGCGGTGGTCCTGGCAACGCCAGCATTCGTCACCGCCGAGCTGCTCGCCGACCTCGTCCCGGACGCCGCGACAGTGCTGGAACAGGTCCCCTACGTTGATGTCGCCACGATCTGGCTGGCCTACCCCCGTTCGGCCATCGGGCGGCCGCTGGACGGAACCGGCTTCCTGGTACCTCCGGAAGAGGGCAAGCTCCTGGTGGGGTGCACTTGGTCGAGCGCCAAGTGGCCGCAGCTGGCTGACGACAACCTCGTCCTGATTCGATGCATGGTCGGCCGGCGCGGCGACCCCCGCTGGCTGAGCATGGACGACGACACCCTGGTGCGCCGGGTGCATGACGAGCTGGTCGAGTCCATGAACATGACGCAGGGCCCGGTCCATCAGAGCATCCAGCGCTGGCCTCAGGCGATGCCCCAGTATCTGGTCGGACACCAGGGCCGGCTGGACACGCTGGGCACAGCGATGACCCACGTGCCCGGTGTGTTCCTGACCGGCGCGGCATACCGCGGCGTCGGCATCGCCAGCTGCGTGGCCGATGCCGGACGTATCGCCACGGCCGTCGCTGCGCACCTCACCCTGGACGTCGCTGCAGCGGATGTTGCTGCCAGTGACGCCTCCACAACACATGTCGCTCAAAATGTCACCCAAACCCAGGCCGACAATCGGCCCTTGACCGAGGTAACTTCATGACTGGTATCACGACGGCTGTGCCCCGCGCCCACCTGAACTTCGATCAGCGACCAATGCTGGTCTTCTGGGAGGTCACGCGCGCCTGCCAGCTGGCCTGCAAGCACTGTCGGGCCAGCGCCACCATGGACCCGCTGCCCGGTGAGCTCACCACCGCTGAGGGCATGGGCCTGATCGACCAAGTTGCCGGCTTCGGGCGCCCCTTCCCGATTCTCGTGCTCACCGGCGGCGACTGTCTGCTGCGTCCTGACCTGTTCGATCTGGTCGCGCACGCCAAGGAGCTTGGTGTGCCGGTGGCGCTCTCGCCGTCGGTCACCCCGTCTCTGACCCCCGACATGATCGAACGCATGGTCACCAGCGGGATCAACGCGGTGTCGATCAGCCTGGACGGCGCCGTGCCCGCGACCCACGACGGGGTGCGCGGCATCGAGGGCCACTTCGAGGACACGATCAAGGCGATCACCGCATTGTCCGAGGCGGGGCTGACCGTCCAGGTCAACACCACGGTGATGCGGGCCAACCTCGATGAGCTGGCTGACGTCGCCGACCTCATCTCGCGCGCGGGCGCGCACATCTGGGAGGTCTTCTTCCTGGTCCAGGTCGGGCGCGGCGTCGCCACCGACGCGATCACGCCGGCCGAGCACGAGGATGTCTGCCACTTCCTGTACGACGCCTCCCAGCACGGTTTCATCGTCCGCACGGTCGAGGCTCCGTTCTTCCGTCGCGTCGTGGCCTCCCGACGAGAAGATGGCCCCGTTCCGACCAGCGACCTGTACCAGGCGATGTCCGGGCGGCTCGAGACGCTGATGGGGCCTGCCACCGCGCGGCCCAGGGCACAGACCGCCTCAACGCGTGACGGCAAGGGGATCCTCTTCGTCGCCTATGACGGCGAGGTCAACCCCGCTGGTTTCCTGCCGTTGCCGCTGGGCAACGTGCGTGAAGAACCAGTCGCGACGATCTACCGGGACAACACACTGTTGCGCAAGATCCGCGCCGCCGAGTTCACCGGTCGGTGCGGTGTCTGCGAGTACGCCGACCTGTGCGGCGGTTCGCGGGCTCGCGCGTATGCCGCCACCGGGGATCCGCTGGGCGAGGACTCGGCGTGCCCCTACGTCCCGTTTGGTTTTTCAGAGCCCGAAGTGGACGGCGCGCTCTAGGCAGCAGTCTCAGCTGACAACAGTCTCAGGTGGCAACGGGCTCGGTTGGCGACAGGCTCAGCTCAAGGCACTGATGAGCTGCTCCAGCGTGGGAGATCCGGCTCGTCCGCCGTCCTCGGTCCGATAGAGGCGACAGGCGAGTCCCACTGCGTTGTTCGGCTCAGCGTTGTTCAGATCTGCGAACGGGTCCACGTCGTCCACGAGCACCGTTGGGGAGCCACGGAACTGCAACCGCTCGGCCTCCTCCGGCGTGGACACCAGGACGTAGTTGATCGGGGTGTCCACATGCCCGGTGGTGTCGAGCGCCTGGCGAAGCCGATCATCCGCTTCGTGCCAGCTCGGGCAGCCTTCGAAGTACAGCAGCGAGACGTTCATCATCCTCCTACGGGTTGGTCTACAGCTCGGCGATGAACTGCTGCGAGAACATCGGGTAGTCGTACGTGATGGCGTTCTCGTGCTCCTCGACGGAGGTCGCAGCGACGCAGTCGCTCAGGGTGATGACCTTATAGCCGTTCTCATAGCCGCTGCGCATCGTCGACTCGACACAGCAGTTGGTGAGGAAGCCGCTGAGCACGAGCGTCTCGATTCCCTTGCTACGCAAGATGAAATCAAGGTTGGTGCTGGCGAAAGTGTCCAGCCCCCGCTTGCCCTCGATGACGATGTCGCCCTCCTGGGGAGCCATCTCGTCGGCGATCGCCCCACCCCACCCACCCTTGATGAAGGCCGCACCGTCGACGACACCCTTGAGGATCCCGTAGGGGTGGGAGCTGATCTCGTTGTAGCCCGGAGCGAAGGTGATGGGGGCGTGCATGATCGTTGCCCCTGCGGCCCTGGCGGCCTGGACCATCTTCTTGGTGTTCGCGAGCATGTCGGTCTTGTCCATCACCGTTTCGACGGCGCCGTGGAGTGCGGCACGGCGCCCAACGAGCGCACGCTCTGGTACGGCTGGCTCACATGGTAGGGGTGACGTTGAGAATGTGACAGGGGTGGCGTTGACAAAGCCCAAGCGCCCCATGGACTTCCACGAGGCGCTTGGACCCATCGCGATACCGGGGAAATGACCGTCTGATCCTGCCCTTGGTCTCCCCTGAATGACTAAGACGCAACACCGTGTTTACAGCGTATGACGTAACCCTTCTGCGGAGGAATACGCAGAAGCGCGTAGGCGACGCGATCGCTGCCGTGTCGTCAGTGCAGCTCGTTCCTCAACAGGAAGGCAGTGCCGTAGGCGTTGGTGTTGCCGCGGGTTTGCTCGGCTTCGTCGGCGCGACCTTGGGCGGCACGCTCAAGACCTTGAACGTCGTGCCCAGCACCAGGTCGACGCTGGCGTCGGTGCGATTGTCGAGCACGACCTTCGCGCCCGCCAGCCTTGCCGCGACAAGGGTGGCCCCTGCCGCCCCATCCGATCCGGAGCGAATCTCGCCAACACCGCTGATCGGCTTGCCGAGGGGGTCATTGGCGACGTCGACGACCTTGAACCCCTGTGTTCGCAACACTTTTGCCACGGAAGCGGCCAGGCCAGCGCGGTCCGTCGAGTTGTAGACATTCACCGTCACGGCGGGGGGCGTCAGCGCCTCGACGGGCACAGACGGCTGACAGGAGGGGCTGGCCCCTATCGCGGGAGTCCGGGTGCCGACCCAGCCCTGGAAGTAGGCCGCGGCATACGCGAAGGTCCCGATCAGCAACAAGGCGACGAGCGTCAGGGTGATGGCCGCCCTGCGGCGGCGGCGGCGATGGATCGAGGCGCCCGACTCGTGCAGCTGACCCACCGCTACCTCCCTGATCAGACAACCGTCCGGCCGATCAAGCCGACACTGTTCTGCTAGTCAAGCACCAGCACGCGAGCATGGAGGACACGTCGCTGCTGCAGCGCGGCGCGCAACGCGCGGTGCAGGCCGTCCTCAAGATAGAGCGTGCCCTCCCATTGGACGACGTGGGCAAACAGATCGCCGTAGAAGGTGGAGTCCTCGGACAACAGTGCGCTGAGGTCGAGGTTGCGTTTGGTCGTGACGAGCTCTTCGAGCCGAACCAAGCGCGGCGGGACGTCAGCCCAGTCACGAGCCGTCTCCAGGCCGTGGTCCGGATAGGGACGCCCGTCGCCCACGGCTTTGAAGATCATCGCGCCAGTTTAGGGCCCGAGTCACCAGACTCTCGTCCGCAGCAAGTCCCGGCTCGCCGCTGAGCGTGTCGTGCGGATCACGTGTGAAATACCTCGCGAGGCGCATCGCGGGAAGGCCACTCGCCCTAGGCTGCGATCCATCGAGATACGCACCGGGGTATTCGGACATGTACCGGTGAGTGATCCACGCATCATGTCCGCCAAACGAGACGGGGCCAAGTCATGACAACAACCAGCACGGGAACTTCGGCCGGCTCTTCCCCAGGAAGATCGAGTCTTCTCAGCAAAGTAGCCGCCGTGTTGATCATGGTGGTCGGCGCCGGCCTGGTCGCGCTGACGCTCATCAGCAACCTGTTCGCCGTCGGCCCCGCATTCGAGAATCTGATCACCGACTTCCGCCCGGCGTTGACCGAGCAGTCCATCAAGACCGCGCACGCTGACATTGCGGGTCTTTCAGCGGTGCAGACGGAGTTCAGCACCAAGCTCGTCCCCGCTCTGAGCCAGCAGCTGAAGATGACACCAGAGCAGTTCAATGGGTTCGTCTCCCAGAACTTCCCCAAGGTGGCCGCGGGAATGGGCGCCCTGCCCACCGCGATTCCTACCTTCGACGGACTGATCAACACCCTGGACCAGCAGCGACCGCTGTTCGCGTCGGCCGACGCCATTCCCACTGAGAGCCTCCCGGCGACGACCGTCCCATGGGCGTTGCTCGGCGCGGGCATCCTGGTGTTCCTCATCGGGCTGGCGGCCCTGCGCTCACCGAAGGCAGGCGGCGCGGCGGCGCTGGTGGTGGGCCTTCTGCTGCTGGTCGTGCCGCTGGCCCTGTCGCTGCCCGGAAAGGCAGCCGACGCCGACCAGCTGAACGCCAACCTCAAACCCATCTATACCCAGGCGCTTGTCGATAACGCAAAGGGTGGGCTCGCCACAATCGGTGCCATGGGTACAGAGATGGGGACCACGATGCTCCCTGCCCTGGCCACGCAGCTCAAGATGACTCCGGAGCAGCTGCAGACCTTCCTCGGCGCCAACTTCCCAGCCACGGCACAGGCCCTGCAGACGATGCCAGCGTCCCTGGAGCGCTTCAACGGGCTCGTCAAGGTCTTCGACAACAACCTCAGCAACTACGAAACCCTCAAGCCGGTGGGACTGGCCCGGCTCATCCTGATCTGGATGGTTTCCGGCGGATTGGTCGCGGCGCTCGGCGCCGTGTCGATCGTGACGGCCCGTCGGGAGTAGCAGGGCGCCCGGCACGGCGGGCCAGAACGTCCGCGCCACGGCCTTGAGGCCCACGTGGAAACCCCCGAACCTGAGTTCGGGGGTTTCCCATGTCCTGGCGGCTCCGGGGCTATCTCGAGCTCGCCTCTAAACCATCACGACGCGGTCGCGGCCGGCGTTCTTCGCCACGTGCAGTGCGGTGTCGGCTGCGGCAATCGCTCCGTGAGCCGAGGGCGCGTGACCCCCACCCACCGAGACCGTGACCTTGAGCCCGCGGGCGACCTGCGACCACGGGGCTGTGCGCACGGCGTCGTGCAACCGTGCGGCGACACCCTTGGCCGCGACGCCTCCGCCGAAGACAAGGATGACGAACTCATCGCCGCCGTAGCGCACTGGTACGTCGTCGGCCCTGCAGTGGGTGCGCAGGATCACCGCGATCCGGCGCAGCACCTCGTCGCCAACCGCATGCGAGTAGCGGTCGTTGACCTGTTTGAAGTCGTCAACGTCGACGAAGACGATAGACAGCTCACCCTCGGCCCCGTCAACGGTGCTGGTCATCATGTGTCGGTTTCCCAGACCCGTGAGCGGGTCGAGCAGGGCAGCCTGGCCCATCCGGCTGGTCTCCGCGGTCAGCGCGCGTACCTGGTTGCGGGACTGCAACGAGGTGAATCGACCGTCGCGTTCGACCCACACCCGTTGGAGGCTTTCTCTGGCCAGACGCTTCCACATGTCGACTGCGGGGTGCGGTCCATGCTCGGCCACATCGAGGTCGGCCAGCGCCTCCACCGCAGCGGCCGCCCACATGTCGCGGCTCGCCCGGCTGGCGTTCCCCAACGCGGCCAACAGCTGCCGGCGCGCCTCGGCGAAGTCGCCCGACTCCGTCGCTGCCTGGCCCAGCACGAGGCGAGCGAGGTGGGTCTCGACCAGCTCCTCGCGGAGCCGGAAGCGCTGGTTGGCGGCCGTCACCCGGGCTGCGGCGAGGTCAGCGGACCCGAGCCGGCTGAGCGCGTACGCCTCGATGATCTCGGCGCGCGCCACCATCTCGGAGCTGCCGGCCAGCTCTGCGATCCTGGCCATCTTCAGAGCCTGTTCGGCCGTTTTCACAAGGTGCGGCCCAGCCTCTTTGCCATGGCCGACGACGAGAAGTGTCGTTGCCCAGTAGGCGCCCAGGAGAGCACGCTCCTGCATTACTTGGAGGTCGATTTCGATGTCGTCGCCGAGCCGGATGCCGGCCAGCAGCTCGTCTGCCGGCTCGAAGAGGAACACTGAGCGCAGCGCCACCGCGACCGCCGTGCTCGCTGACAGATGGCTATAGCGGCCCGGCGCCGTATGCGCGACGAGCCATGCTCCCTCGGCAAGCGCATCCATCGCCCGGCTGACCTCTCCGACCTGGGTCGAAGACTCTGCCAGCAGGGCCAGCGTCTTGGCCCGCCACATCGGGTCGGGGTCGTCTTCCACATCGGCGAGAAGGTCCAGGGCCACGGTCACTGCCTCGTGGTGCTGCCCACCCTCCTGCTGGGTGATCCCCTCGACGTAGCGCAGGAACTGGGTGGTTGTCCTGTCACCGGCAGCGGCGGTGACAAGCACCCCCTCCTTGCACGCGAGGATGGCCTGATCAAAGAAGCCCTCGAGATAGAGCTGATGGGCGCGCACGACGATGGCGTGGAACGGCCCGAAGGAGCTCAACGGGACAAGCGAGGTGCTGATCGGCTCCACCTCGACCTCTCCGTCCCGAGTCCCCCGTGCCCCGACATCCGGCGTACGGTCCAACGCACTCCGACCGACGCGTCCCCCAACGCCCGTCGCGTTTGCACGCTATCACCGTGAATGCGATAAAGACCCGACTCTGATTGCAGCAAAGAGCCGAATCTTCTGCAGCCGTTGTTTCACACCATCGCAACGAAACCCCCTCACCAAGAACCGTTGCCGGCTCCCGGTGAGGGGGTTTCGTAACCTGCAGGCCCTTAATTTGGCAAGGACCCCATGGCGGTGGCGGTGGGATTTGAACCCACGGTGGACTTTCACCCACACACGCTTTCGAGGCGTGCTCCTTTGGCCGCTCGGACACGCCACCGTGGGGGAGATTACTAGAGCCGATGCCCCTCAAAGAAATCGAGCAGGATCTGTGAGCACTCCGGCTCGCGGATTCCGCCGATCACCTCGACCCGATGCGTGGCCCGACGGTCGCGTACGACGTCCCAAACCGACCCGCAGGCGCCGGACTTCGGGTCCCAGGCCCCCAGCACCAGACGCTCGATCCGCGCCAGCATCAGCGCCCCTGCACACATGGCACACGGCTCGAGAGTGACGACGAGAGTGCAGTTCTCGAGGCGCCACTGCCCCAACGCCGTCGCGGCCGCGCGTATGGCGATCACCTCGGCGTGCGCGGTCGGGTCCCCGTTCGCTTCACGCATGTTGCGCCCGACCCCGAGGACCTCCCCCTCGGGGGAGAAGACCAGCGCCCCGACAGGCACGTCGCCCGAGGCGAGCGCTTCGGAGGCGACCCCGAGGGCCTGACCCATCCATACGGCATACCGTTGGCGGGCTGGGGGGGCCAAAGGTTCGTTCACACGCTAAGTTTCGCGTATGCGCGTCCACATTGCTGACCATCCGCTCATCGCCCACAAGCTCACGGCGCTGCGGGACAAGAACACCGACTCCCCCACGTTCCGTCGGCTGGCCGACGAGCTGGTCACCTTGCTGGCCTACGAGGCGACCCGCGAGGTCCGGGTCGAGTCGTTCGACATCGAGACTCCCGTCGCCCCGACCACCGGCGTCAGGCTGTCGAGCCCCAAGCCGATGGTCGTGCCGATCCTGCGGGCCGGCCTGGGGATGCTGGACGGCATGGTGCGGTTGCTGCCGAGCGCCGAAGTCGGCTTCCTCGGCATGGTCCGCAACGAGGAGACCCTCGAGGCAACGACCTATGCGAACCGTCTGCCCGACGACCTGTCCGGCCGGCAGTGCTACGTGCTCGACCCGATGCTTGCGACCGGGGGCACCCTCGCTGCGGCCATCCGCTATCTGGTCGACCTCGGCGCCGACGACATCACGGCGATCACCCTGCTATGCGCACCTGAGGGCATCAAGAGGCTCGAAGCCGAGGTCGCCGACCTCAACGTCCCGGTCACCATCGTGACCGGCGCCATGGACGAGAAGCTCAACGAACGCGGCTACATCGTGCCCGGACTTGGTGATGCAGGCGACCGTCTGTACGGTGTCGTCTGACCAGGTGACCGGCGCGCCTCTGCCACGAGGGAACGCTTCCTTGGCATGGTGGGGTGAAGTTGTGACCACCGCAGGAAGCACTACCAAGGAGATGACGTGCAGCGCGTCAAAAAGATCGTTCTCTGGGGCGTGCTCGCGTTCTTCGTCTATGCGATCGTGAAGTCCCCGAGCCAGGCCGCCGACATCCTCCGCACCATCTGGGACATCGTCGTACAGGGCGTCAAGAGCATCGGCAGCTTCTTCGACGCGCTGCTGCACACCAAGTAGGGTCCCCGCGATGGCGCGGCGCTCCGATTCTGCGGCCGAGCGGCCCCGCCGCGGCGTGCTGGGCCGCTACCTGCTGGACGGCGAGCGGATCGTCACGGCCGTCCACCAGCACTGGGCCAAGGTCGCCGAGCCGGTTATCTCCGCCGTTGCCGGGCTCGTACTGGTTCTCGCGCTCGACTCCTCACTGCCGGCGACGCTCGGCACCATCGCGAATCTGCTGTGGTGGGCCTGGTTCGTCCTGGTCGCGCGGGCTATCTGGAAGATCCTCGAGTGGCGACACGACTGGTTCGTTGCGACCGACAAGCGTCTGATCCTGACCTACGGGCTGATCACCCAGAAGGTCGCCATGATGCCGCTGCTCAAGGTCACCGACATGTCGTACAACCGATCGCCAGTGGGGCGACTGCTCGGCTACGGCACCTTCGTGATGGAGAGCGCCGGCCAGGACCAGGCCCTTCATCGCGTCGAGTGGGTGCCGCAGCCCGATTACACCTATCGCGCCATCTGCGCTGAGATCTTCGGCGTCGGAGACCACGAGCACGTGCACGATGGGCCGTATGCGCCGCTGGGTCCGGACACCGCGGGCTACTCGACCGCCATCCCGATCCGGATCGCGGGCCAGCAGCCTGACGTGGATCGGGATGGCGCCCCTGACATCCACGAGGCCGACACCGGGCCCATCGCCTACAGGCCGCCCAACTAACAACCCGAAACGTCAGAGATGCTTGAGGATGTCCTCAACTCGCTCCTTGGCGTCACCGAAGAGCATGGCGCTGTTCGGCTTGAAGAACAGCGGGTTCTGAACACCCGCATAGCCGGGGGCCATGGACCGCTTGAAGATGATGACCTCTTTTGCCTTCCACACCTGAATCACCGGCATCCCGGCAATCGGGCTGGACGGGTCATCTTCGGCGCTGGGGTTCACCGTGTCGTTGGCGCCGATGACGAGCACGACGTCGGTGTTGGGAAGGTCGTCGTTGATCTCGTCCATCTCGAGGACGATGTCGTAGGGCACCTTGGCCTCAGCGAGCAGGACGTTCATGTGACCTGGCAGCCGACCCGCGACGGGGTGGATGCCGAAGCGGACATTGATACCGCGCTTGCGCAGCCGTGCAGTCAGGTCGGCCACCGGGTACTGAGCCTGCGCGACGGCCATGCCATAGCCGGGCGTGATCACGACGGACGAAGCGTCCTTGAGCAGCTCGGCGACGTCAGCGGCGTTGGTCTCGCGGAACTCGCCGTAGTCTTTCTCCTCGGTGCTGACGGGGGCGCCGCCGAACCCGCCAGCGATGACGCTGATGAACGAGCGGCCCATGGCGCGGCACATGATGTAGCTCAGGATCGCACCGGAGGAGCCGACGAGGGCGCCGACCACGATCAGCAGGTCGTTGTTGAGCATGAAGCCGGCCGCGGCCGCTGCCCACCCTGAGTACGAGTTGAGCATCGAGATCACGACAGGCATGTCGCCACCGCCGATGGACGCCACGAGGTGCCAGCCCAGCAAGAGCGAGATCACCGTCATGATCAGCAGCGGCACGACATTGCCCGAGCTCACGAACCAGACCATCAGACCGGCCGAGATCAGCAGGGCCGCAAGGTTCATCTTGTGCCGTTGCGGGAGGGTGAGCGGTTTGGACGAGATGCGAGTGCTCAGCTTGAGGAACGCGACGACCGAACCGGTCAGGGTCACCGCACCGATGAACACGCCGAGGAACACCTCGACCGAGTGGATCGTGGCCAGGGAGCCGGTGAGCTCGAGGGCGCTGTTGACGTCGCGGAGCCCCTTTTCGGTAAGGAACGAGTTGTAGCCGACGAGCACGGCCGCGGCGCCGACGAGGCTGTGCAGGATCGCGATCAGCTCGGGCATCTGGGTCATCTCGACCCGCTTGGCCCGCCAGATCCCTATGACAGCGCCGATCGCCATCGCGAGAACGATCAGCCCAACGGCGGCCGGGATGCCCAGAGCGCCCTCTGCGTCGGCCCCCTTGAGTGCCAGGTAGATGGTCGCGACGATGGCGAGGCCCATGCCGGTGACACCGTAGGCGTTGCCGGTCTTGGCGGTCTCATGCTTGGAGAGGCCGGCGAGGGCCATGATGAACAGCAGGGCGGAGACGATGTATGCCGCCTGGACAATGGTGGTCATCTCGACTCAGCCCTTCCGGAACATCGTGAGCATGCGCTGAGTCACGGTGAAACCACCGAAGACGTTGATGCTGGCGATTGCCAGGGCGATGAAGGACACGACCGTGACGAGACCGCCGTGGCCGATCTGGCTGAGGGCGCCGACCAGGATGATGCCCGAGATGGCGTTGGTCTCTGACATCAGAGGTGTGTGCAGGGCGTGCGTCACGTTGAAGATGACGTAGTAGCCGACGACACAGGCGAGTGCAAAGACCGTGAAGTGGCCGAGGAAAGCGGGTGGCGACACTCTGGCCATCGCGAGGAAGAGCACCGCGGCGATCGCCATGACGGCGTATCTCCGTCGCGGGTCCTTCGGCTTGGGCTCGGGTTTCACCGCGACGGGTGCGGCAACGGCGGCCGGCTGGGCCGACACCTGCACCGGCGGCGGCGGCCACATCGTCTCGCCGTCACGGACCACGGTCATACCGCGCTGCACGACATCGTCGAAGTCGAGGACGATCTGGCCGTCCTTGCCGGGGGTGAGCAGCTTCATCAGGTTGACGATGTTCGTGCCGAAGAGCTGGGAGGACTGCGTGGGCAGGCGCCCCGGAAGGTCGGTGTAACCGATGATCCGCACGCCGTTGTCGCTCATGACGAGCTCGTCGGGCCGGGAGAGCTCACAGTTGCCGCCGTTGGCCGCTGCCATGTCGACGATGACACTGCCCGGCTTCATCGTCGCGACCATTGCGGCGCTGATCAGCTTTGGCGCGGGCTTCCCCGGGATCAGCGCGGTGGTGATGATGATGTCCACCTCGGTGGCCTGGGCGGCATACAGCTCCTCGGCCAGGCGGTTGAAGTCCTGCGAGGTCTCTTTGGCGTAGCCGTCGGCGCTCGGCGCCGCCTGCTCGATGTCGATCTTCAGGAACTCCCCGCCCATCGACTCAACCTGCTCGCCGACCTCTGGTCGGGCGTCGAAGGCACGCACGATGGCGCCGAGGCTGTGGGCGGTGCCGATGGCCGCCAGCCCGGCGACGCCGGCTCCGACGACGAGGACCTTGGCCGGCGGGACCTTGCCCGCGGCGGTGATCTGGCCGGTGAAGAGGCTGCCGAACTCGTGGGCGGCCTCGATCACAGCGCGGTAGCCGGCGATATTGGCCATCGAGCTGAGAACGTCGAGGGCCTGCGCCCTGGAGATGCGCGGGACCGCGTCCATCGCGAGCGCCGTGACGCCTTGGGCACTGAGCTTCGCGAGCAGCTCGGGCGCCAGGGCGGGGGCCAGCAGGCTGGCGAGCATGGTGCCCGGCCTCAGCAGCGCAATCTCGGTGTCGGACGGCGGGTTGATCTTGACGACGAAGTCGCTGCCCCAGACTTCAGCGGTGGGCAGGACCGAGGCGCCGGCCTCTTCGTAGGCGTGGTCGGTGAAGCTGGCCAGCGTTCCTGCGTCTGACTCCAGACACACTTCATGGCCGAGGGCAATGAGCTGCGCGACGGTCTTGGGCGTGGCGGCAACCCGGGTCTCACCTGGCCGCGACTCTTTGGGCACACCAATGCGCACAGCAAACTCCCTGTCGTATGACGTTTACGTACGTGTCATCGGCAAATTTACACATTCGTCGCGGCCCCACATCGGCGACCCCCGTCGTGGTATCGCGCGCCCGCGGAGTCCCTTATTGCGAATGACTTGCAACAAGACGCTTCCGGTCCCTAACGTGGGGGCATGACCGTTGAGGCACGTGGGGGCACGACCCTCAAGGCCCGGACCGCGATCTCCCGGGACGAGGCACGCAGCCTGTGGGGGATGGGCATCTTCATCGTGTTGCTGCACGTCGTCGGCTGGGGTGTCCTGATCGGCTTCGTCGTGCCTCGTGGCTACGCCGTCGGCGGACAGCTCGTGGGCGTGGGACTGGGCGTCACGGCATACACGCTCGGCATGAGGCACGCGTTCGACGCCGATCACATCGCGGCCATCGACAACACCACCCGCAAGCTGATGGGCCAGGGCAGACGTCCGCTCAGCGTCGGTTTCTGGTTCAGCCTCGGCCACAGCTCGGTCGTCTTCATCATGGTGACGCTGCTCGCGTTCGGCATCCGCGCCGTGGCCGCACAGCTGGGCGACGACCGGTCCGCCCTCCAGCGCAGCACCAGCGTGTGGGGCACCTCGGTCTCGGGCATCTTCCTGATCCTCATCGGCCTGATCAACCTTGCCGCGCTGATCGGCATCCTCAAGGTCTTCCGCGCGATGCGCCACGGCGACCTCGACGAAGCCGCCCTCGAGGAGCAGCTCGACAAGCGCGGCTTCCTCAACCGGATCCTGCGACCGGTCACCAAGGCCGTTGCCAAGCCGTGGCACATGTATCCCGTCGGCCTACTGTTCGGCCTCGGCTTCGACACGGCAACCGAGGTCGGGCTGCTGGTCGTGGCCGGTGGTGCTGCTGCCGGGGCCCTGCCGTGGTGGGCCATCCTGACGCTGCCGATCCTGTTTGCGGCAGGCATGTCACTGCTGGACACCATCGACGGCTCGTTCATGAACTTCGCCTACGGCTGGGCGTTCTCCAAGCCGATCCGCAAGATCTACTACAACATCACCATCACGGCGTTGTCCGTGGCTGTCGCACTCCTGATCGGTGGCATCGAGCTCATCTCGATCCTCACCGACAAGCTCGACATCACCAGTGGGCTGCTGGCCACGATCGGCTCGGTCGACCTCGCGAGCGTGGGCTACTGGATCGTCGGCCTGTGCCTCGTCACCTGGGCGGTGGCACTGGCCGTATGGCGCTTCGGCCGGATCGAGCAGCGCTGGGAGTCGAGCGTCGGCGCCTGACCAGACCCGACCGACCCGTTAGGACTGGCCGCCGACGTCGCCGTGCGGCACCGGGTTGCCGAGACGCCCGGCGTTGTGGTCCTCGAAGGCCTCCATCAGCTCGGCGCGGGTGTTCATGACGAACGGCCCGGCCCAGGCGATGGGCTCGCGGATGGGCGCACCACCGAGGATGACGACGTCCAGACCTGCCGCATGGCGCGCCTGCTGCGACCGGGCGGCCGACAGCCTCAGCGCATCGCCGCGCCCCAGCACTGCCAGCTGACCGGTCCCGATCGGCGACTGGCTGGGGCCGACAAAACCGTCACCGCTCATGACATAAACCAACGCGTTGAAGTCAGGACGCCAGGGCAGCTCGAGCTGGGCGCCGGGCGCGATCGTGGCGTGGACCATCGACATCGGGGTATGCGTCGAGCCGGGGCCCACCTGCCCCGCGACGTCGCCGGCGATCACGCGCACCAGCGCACCGCCATCGCCCGAGCGGAGCAGGGCCACAGCGCCGGAGCGGAGATCCTGGTAGCGCGGAGCAAGCAGCTTGTCGCTCTTGGGCAGGTTGACCCACAGCTGGAACCCGTGGAACAGGCCCCCTGAGACGACGAGGTGCTCCGGCGGCGCCTCGATGTGAAGGATCCCGCTACCTGCAGTCATCCATTGGGTGTCGCCGTCGGTGATCGTGCCGCCGCCACCGAAAGAGTCCTGATGGTCGAAGATGCCGTCGATGATGTAGGTGACCGTCTCGAAACCGCGGTGCGGGTGCCACGCCGTGCCCTTGGGCTCCCCCGGCGCGTACTCCACCTCGCCCATCTCGTCCATGTGGATGAACGGGTCGAGCAGCTTCAGGTCGACGCCGGCGAACGCCCGCTTGACCGGGAAGCCCTCGCCCTCGAAGGCCGATGGCGCGCTCGTGATGGACACCACCGGGCGCTGGATCACGCTCGGCAGCAGCGCGGGCACGGGTGGCAGGACGGTCACGTCTGGAACGGTGAAAGCGGGCACTGCAGACTCCTAGGTCGTTTCATTTTCAACGATCCTTGGAAAACGTCCGCGGCTGTCAACACATTCCCTTGCCCGGCCGAACATTCCCCTGGCACCCACCCGACCGCCCACCCAGCCGACTGGCATACAGGGTCGGCACATCTTGCAGTTTTGGCCGGAAGACGGCCCTCCGACCCGCGCGATCCGGGCACATCTGCCGGCCAAACGCGGCACACGTACCGGCCCACGCGGCATACCGCCGCTCATACGGCATCAGGAGGGTTCGATCACCGCGATCGAGTCGCCCTCGTTGACCACGTCGCCCTCGTTGACCGTCATCTCGGTGATGACACCGGCAACCTCGGCCGGCACGGGGATCTCCATCTTCATGGACTCCAGGATGACGAGCGTGTCGTTGGGTTCGACGATGTCACCGGCACTGGCCACGACCTTCCAGACGCTGGCGACCATCTCCGCCATGACCACGTGACTCATGCCTGCTCCTTGGTTCCCTGTCGTGCGGGCTGTATCGCGACGAAGCCTACGCAGGGCGAGAAACAGGCGCCCCCGGCGACCTCTGCCACGTCGATGGACGCAGCAGGGTCGCCGGGGGTCGGATGCAGCTCGATGGAAGCAGCGGCCCTCAGCGCGAGTAGCGGTAGCCCGTCGCCTCGTCAGAGCCAAGGTCCACGATCGCTGCGACGGGGCCGCCGCCATCAGGTCCCTGGTGGGCCGCCGACACCGAGACAAAGACCGCCGGGTCGCCGGTGACCGAAGCCGCCACCCCGCCCACAGCGGACTTGATCTGACGGTGCCAGTGCACGTCGGAGTCGTCGAGCATCGCGTTGCGGCGCCCGTGAACGATGCCGTCCTGGCTGACCTCGCACTTGATGAACACGTTGACCAGGCGGCCCTCGATGTCGCTGCTGCGCGGGCGGTCCGGCAGGTCGAGCCCGGCGTCCTTGATGGCGGCCCAGATGCCGTCGGCGTCGAGCGCGTCCTGCATGACGTCGTGCCCGATGCGGTAACGGCCACCCACACCACGGGCGTTGCCGACCACGACGACCTGGGCCTGGTCGAGCTCCACGCCCGACGAGCAGGAGGCCACCGCGGAGTAAAGGCTGCGGTTGTGCATGATGTCGGCGTTGGTGGGCATGTCGATCTCACCGAGCGCGACGGCGATACCCAGCCCTGTGGTGCCGTTGGACAGGTCCATGGACTCGTGCGTGTGCTCGGTCCACACGCTCTTGCCGCGCGACTTGGCATCGCGAATCGTGTGGATCGTCAACAACGGGGTCTTGGTCTGGACGTAGTGGACATCGGCCGGGTCGGTGATGCCGGCCCGCTCCATCGCGACCTTGACCGCGTCGGCGACCTTGGTGATCATGCCGACGTAGCCGATCTCCTCGGGCAGGATCGGCTCGCTCATGGCGAATCCGACGGTGAGCCGGGGCTCGTCGGTCTGCTCGGCCTTGGCCGGGTCGACGGTGGCGAAGATCGTCGCGTGCGGGCTGATCACGCCGTCGGTGCCACCGGACCACACGATCGGGATCTGCCTGACCTGCTCGGTCGGGGCGCCCTTGGAGATGAGCGCCTCGCGGAACGAGCGGTCGGCAAGGATCCGGGTGTAGTCGTTCACCCCGCCATTGCCTTCCGTCTTGCCGATGATCGCGATCACCCGGTTGGCCTCCAGGACGCCGTCATCGATGAGCTTGATCAGCTCGGATGCGTCGGAGACGCTGTGGATCGGAACCTTGCGGACTTCAATGGGCTCTGGCACCGGTGTCACCTTTCGTTGTCCTGCGCTGTGTCCTGCGATGTCTGTGAAGGGCCTTCGATGACCGTCCCGAAGCTGCCGGCGATGGCCTCCGTGATGTGGTCCAGCGAAGTGATGACGGCCCGCTGACCTCCCTGCTCGACGAACTGCATGGCGGCGGCAACCTTGGGGCCCATCGAGCCGCTGGCGAAGTGGCCGGCCGCGGCGAGCTCGCGCATCTCCTCCAGCGTCACGTGGCGGATCGCCCTGGCCGAGGGGGTTTCGAAACCGATGATCGCGTTGTCGACGTCGGTGGCGATCATCAGCACGTCAGCCTCGACGGAGCGCGCGAGCAGGGCCGCGGTGAGGTCCTTGTCGATGACTGCCTCGACACCGCTCACGCCGCCATCACGATCACGCACCACCGGTATGCCGCCGCCGCCGGCTGCGACCACGACGTATCCGGCGGCGATGAGGGTCAGGACCGTCGGGGTCTCCAGAACCTCGAGCGGTGCCGGTGAGGCGACCACCCGGCGCCAGCCCTTCTCGCCCCTGTCCTCCCACACCTGTCCGTGCTCGATCATCGGCTTGGCCTGGTCGTACGGCAGGAACCGGCCGATCGGCTTGGTCGGATGCTCGAAGCCGGGGTCGTTGGCGTCAACCCGGGTGCGCGTGACGATGGCCGCAACTCGGGCGTCACAACCCAGTCGGGCCAGACTGCGCTCCAGGGTGTTGACCATCGTGAAGCCGATCGTGGCCTGCGTCTGCGCTCCACACCAGTCCAGGGGCACCGGCGGGACGACCGATGCGGCCAGCTCGTTCTTGACCAGGAGGTTGCCGACCTGGGGACCGTTGCCGTGGGTGATGACCACCTCGTGGCCGGCCGCGATGAGCCCGCCCACCGACTCCATCGCACCAGCGATCGCGTCTTGCTGCGCCTCCGGAGACGCATCGCCGTCGGCCCCGGTCATGGCGTTGCCGCCAAGCGCGAGAAGAACCCGCACGACATACCTCATTTCTCTTTGTGTCAGATCAGATCGGTTTGCTCAGTTGAGTAAAGCTTGATCACCCCAGCCGCCGGTAGCGCGCCAGGCGGGCCGCGAGTCGTTGGTCTGGATCCGCACGCAGCAGCATGCCCAGCTCGTGTGCCAGCACCTCGCTCATCCGGGCGATGAACTCGGCCGGCTCATCGGCCGCATCCGGGTGCTCGGCGACGATGCGGTCGACGATGCCATCCCGAAGCAGGTCGAGCGAGCGGACTCCCTGTGATGCGGCCAGCTCGGGGGCGTGGTCGGTGTCGCGGTACAGGATCGCCGAGGCTCCCTCCGGCGGCATCGGCGACAGCCACGAGTGCTGGGCACAGATGACCGCGTCGGCGGGCATGAGCGCGAGCGCCCCGCCACCGGTGCCCTGGCCGAGCAGCACGCACAGGGTGGGTGCATCGAGCATCACCAGATCGGCGAGACACCGTGCGATCTCACCGGCCAGACCACCCTCCTCTGCCTCCCTGCTCAGCGCAGCCCCGGCGGTGTCGATGACGCTGACCAGCGGCAGCTTGAGCTCCTGGGCGAGCCGCATGCCGCGACGGGCCTCACGCAGTCCGGCCGGGCCGAGCGGGCTCTCAGCCGTCTGGTGGCGACGATCCTGGCCCAGGACGATGCAGGGCGCGCCGCCGAAGCGAGCCAGGGCAATCAACAACGCCCGGTCCTGCTCGCCCTGCCCGGTTCCGTGCATCGGCACCACATCGGTGGCTCCGAGCCTGAGCAGCATTCTGACGCCTGGTCTTTCGGGCCGACGCGAGCGGGTGATCGACTCCCAGGCCGGCACGTCGGGCAGCATCTCCTTGGGCACCTCGGGGATATCGGGCAGCCCTTCGCGAGGAGCCATCAACACGTTGAGGGCGCGGTTGGCCACCTCGGCGAGAGCCTCGAGCGGCAGGACGGCGTCGACCAACCCGCGGTCATAGAGGTTCTCGGCCACCTGCACACCCTCGGGGAACGGCTCGCCATACAGAGCCTCGTAGACGCGAGGCCCCAGGAAGCCGATCATGGCGCCCGGCTCCGCCACGGTCACGTGTCCCTGCGACCCCCAGGAGGCCAGAACTCCGCCGGTCGTGGGGTGGCGCAGATAGACGAGATACGGCAGGCCGGCGTTCTTGTGGGCGGTGACGGCCGCGGAGATCTTGACCATGCCGACGAAGGCGTTGGTGCCTTCCTGCATGCGGGTGCCGCCGGACGCGGGGGCGCCGATCAGCGGCAGTCCCTCGCGGGTCGCCCGTTCGACCGCCAGCACCAGTCGCTCGGCAGCTGCGTGCCCGATCGACCCTGCCAGGAATCGGAACTCGCTGACCACGAGGGCCACCGGGCGCCCCTGCAAGGTTCCCTGCCCGGTGATGAGCGACTCGTCGGTTCCGGCCTTGGCCTCAGCCTCGGCCAGCTCGTCCGCATAGGCACTCTTTGGATCGGCCACCTGCTGCGGGGTGGTGTCCCAGCTCTGCCAGCTGCCCGGATCCAGCACCGCGTCCAACAGGTCGCGAGCGCCCAGACGTTCCACCTTCGTCATTGCCGGTCCCCTGTCGTGTCGGGTGTCGAGTCGGTCGTGTCGTGGCTGGAATCCGTTTTCTCGTATGACGAATCCGCGCGATCCAGTTCGTCGAGCCAGCCGCGGACACTCTCGTTGTGCGCGCCCAGCCCGGGCGGCGGCAGGTGCTCGGATCGCCCGCCTGCAAAGGGGTTGTCGTCGAACCGGAGGGGCGGCCCGGGCAGCTCGATGGTGCCGAGCTCCGGGTGATCGACGGTGATGACCAGCCCCTGCGAGCGGGTCTGATCCCACTCGTAGACGCGGTCGAGCGTGCGAACCTCGCCGGCTGGTATGCCGCTGGCCTCGAGCCGCGGGAGCAGGTCCGCCAGGGCATAGTCGGCGAACACCGCGTTGACCGCCTCGTTGACCGCCGTTCGATTGCCGACCCGATCCGAGTTGGTCACGAAGCCCTCCGCCTTGGGATCCAGCCCGAACTCGAGGGCGAACTTCTGCCAGAGCCCGTCACTGCCGATGGCGATCTGCAGCGTCCCGTCGGCGCAGCTGAAGAGGCCGTACGGGACGATCGACGGGTGTTGATTGCCCTGAGGGTGGGGCACCTCGTCGGCGACCGTATAACGCGTGCCCTGGAAGGCGTGCACCCCGACGACCGCGGCCAGAAGGCTGGTCCGTACTACCCGTCCGACGCCGGTCGCGTTGCGCTCGTGCAGGGCGGCGACGACGCCGTAGGCGCCGTACATCCCCGCGAGCAGGTCAGCTATGGGGACGCCCACGCGGGTGGGGTGCTCGGCGTCGGGGCCGGTTATGGACATCAGACCGGCCTCGCCCTGGGCGATCTGGTCGTAGCCGGCTCGACCGCCCTCGGGCCCGTCGTGCCCGAATCCGCTGATCGACAGGATCACCAGTCGCGGGTTGAGATCGTGCAGCTGCTCGACCGAGAACCCCAGCCGGTCCAGGACCCCGGGCCGGAAGTTCTCGATCAGCACGTCGCCGTGGATGGCCAGCCGGGTCAGGGTCGCCGCGCCGTCATCGCTCTTGAGGTCAAGGGTGATCGACTCCTTGTTGCGGTTGCACGACAGGAAGTACGTCGAGATCGGGTCGTCGTCGGGACCGACGAACGGAGGCCCCCAGCTGCGGGTGTCGTCGCCGGCGCCGGGAGTCTCAACCTTGATGACTCGCGCGCCGAGGTCGCCCAGCATCATCCCGGCGTGGGGCCCGGCCAGGGCCCGGGACAGGTCGATGACGACGATGTCGCTCAGCGGGCCAGCTGAAGTCATGGGAGCGGTCACAGCCAGTCGACGGACGCCGAGGTTGCGCCACCGGAGAGCTGGGCGTAGCCCGGGCCCCGGTCGAAGAACGGCTCTTGGCCCGAGCGCTGTGAACGAAGCGACTCGCGCAGGGCGTCGGATGCCGCGGCGTCGATCACGACGGACTCCTTGGTCCCCGAGGCGATGACGCCGTAGCCATCCCTGGCTCCGTCGAAGGAGACCTTGCCCCATCTCAGGTCGCGCTCGACCTCGTCATACGGCCGCTCGAGCGGGTCGCCCCACCCACCGCCGCCCGTGGTGCGGATCCTGATCACCTCGCCGGCGATCACCGGCTCCTTGTCGGCAAGGGCATCGACCTCGCGCTCGTTCGGCCCGCCGACGTCGATGGTCACCTGGAACGACCGGCCTGCCTTGCCGCCTTTGACCCCCCAGCAGGCCAGGATCGAGCGGTCCGCGATGGACATGAAGTTGGCGTCCTTAAGCATCCGCAGGTGTTTCTCATAGCCGAGGCCGCCGCGATAGCGACCGGGCCCGCCCGAGTCGACGCTGAGGCCGAGACGCTCGACGAGAAAAGGGAACCGGCTCTCGGTGAACTCGGTCGGCAGGTTCCGCGAGTCCGGCACGACGTGGATCGTGTCCTCGCCGTCGGCGTAGTAGCGCCCTCCCGAGCCGCCGCCAAGCACCTCGCGCATGAGGTAGTCGTTGCCGTCGCGGTCATGGCCGTAGACGCCGGTATAGCGGATCGTCTCCTGGTCCGCCGGCATCTTGCCGTCCACGGCTTTGGCGATCACACCGGCCAGAACTCCGAGCAGCCGCAAGATCACGAACGTGCGGGCATTGGTCGGCGCCGGGAAGATCGGGGTGAGCAGAGTTCCCTTCTCCGGGAACCTCATCTCGATCAGCGGTACGACACCCTCGTTGACGTCGAGCTCGGCCATCCGCTCGGGGGTGTCAGCCAGGTTGCGCAGGATCGGGGCGAGCCACTTCTTCAGGAAGTTGCCGTCGGCATAGTCACCGCAGTGGTTGATCGGACCCTTGGCCTGTGGCGCGGTGCCGGTGAAGTCGATGATCAGCCTGGGGCCGCCGTCCGGACCATCGCCCGGGCCGCCAGTACTGGTCTTGGTCAACGTGATTCGCTGGGTGTGCAGCTTGGGCTCGTCGACGCCGTCGTGCTCTGCATAGTCCTCCCAGACGTATTCGCCGTCAGGGATCTTGGACAGGATCTCGCGGCGGTAGGTCTCGGTGGTCTTGTCCAGGATGGCGTCGAACGCGGCCTCCACAGTGTCTCGGCCGTAGCGCCTGAACACGTCCGAGAGACGGGCCGCTCCCATGAGGCACGCGGAGCACTCGGCGTCGAGATCGGCGGCGAGCGACTCCGGCATACGGGAGTTGCGGGTCATGATCTTGAGGGCCGCCTCGTTGGGAACTCCCCTGTCCCACAAGCGGATGGGGGGCACCATGAGCCCCTCTTCGTAGACGCTCGTGGCGCTGGACGGCATCGAGCCGGGGCACGCGCCGCCGATGTCGTCGTGGTGGCCGAACGCCTGGACGAACGCAACAACCACGCCCTCGTGGAACACCGGAACGGTCACGCAGAGATCCGGCAGGTGGCCGATGCCGCCCTCGGACGCGTAGACGTCGTTGTGGAAGAAGACGTCGCCCTCGTGCATGGTGTCGAGCGGATAGTCGCGCACGATGGGATGCACCAGGGCGCTGTATGACCGACCGGTCAGCTTGCGCAGCTGGCGATCGTGAATACCCGCGCGGAAGTCGTGCGCGTCACGGATCATCGGCGATCGGGAGGTCCGGGCGATGGCCGTCTCGACCTCCATCTCGACGCTGGCCAGGGTGCCCTGGATGATCTCGACGGTGATGGGGTCGACAGCGTTCTCGGCGACGGCGGTCTCGGTGCTCACTTCGCACTCTCCTTGGTGATCACGAGGTTGCCGTAGGCGTCGACCCGGACGGTGAAGCCGGGGTGGATGGGGGCGGTCGAGCCGTACTCCTCGATGATCACCGGACCTCTGAGCTCGTCTCCTGCACGCAGGTCGGGGCGCCAGTAGATGCCGGTGTCGACGTAGCCGTCGGCCGGGTCGAAACAGATGCCACGGGTGCCGGTGCGCGCCCGCTCGGCGCTGACGTTGGCGCTGTCCGTAGCGGTGGCGATCTCGGTCAGCACGGGTCGGGCGATCGGACCGATCCCGGTGACCCGCAGGTTGACCCACTCGACCTGCTGGCGGGCGTCATCACGGAAGTCGTAGCCGTAGAGCGCCCGGTGCGCGTCGTGGAACGTCGTGGCAACCGTGTCCGCGAAGTCGGCGTCGACCACTGCCTCGGGGACGTTCACCCGCACCTCGAACGCCTGGCCGAAGTAGCGAAGATCGGCCGTCCTGATGAAGTGGTGGTCGGCGCGCGCGAAGCCCTCGGCGTCGAGCGCCTCTCCAGCCCGGTCGGTCAGCTCGCCGAATGTCTTTTCCACAGAGGCGTATTCGAGCCGGTCGTGTTTGCAGACCGCGGTCTGGACGTAGTCGTTCCTGACATCAACGGTCAGCAGCCCGAACGCCGAGACGTTGCCGGGGTTCTGTGCCACGACGACTCCGGCCAGGTCGAGGATGTCGACCAGTCGGCAGGCCAGCAGGGAACCGGATCCACCGAACGTGGCCAGCATGAAGTCCCTGACGTCCAGGCCGCGCTTCACTGAGATCTGGCGCAGCGCGTTGGCCTGGTTCCAGGCCGAGATCTCCAGGATCCCGGCGGCGCACGCGTCGGGGCTGAGCCCGAGCCGACCGGCGAGGTCCTCGATGCCGGCGCGAGCCGCAGCGAGGTCCAGCGGGATCTCACCGCCCAACAGGTGCGGCGGAATACGGCCGAGCATGAGGTGGGCATCGGTGATCGTCGGCTCGACTCCCCCTGTGCCGTAACAGATCGGGCCCGGATCGGCTCCGGCCGACCTGGGTCCGACCTTGAGGGTGCCTTCACGGGAGATCCAGGCGATGGACCCGCCCCCGGCGCCCACCGTCACCACGTCGATCATCGGGATCTTGGACGGGTAGGTCCCGACCGTCCCCTCGGTGGTCAGCGTCGGCTCGCCGCCGAGGACGACGCTCACGTCGGTCGACGTGCCTCCGCCGTCGCAGGTGAGCACCTTGTCGAAGCCTGCGCGTCCGCAGATCAGGGCCGCGCCCAGGGCACCGGCCGCCGGACCGGACAGGACCGTGGTGATCGGCTGGTGCACGACCTCGTCGGCCGACAGAACGCCACCGTTGGACTTCATGATGTAGAACGGGATGGAGGTGCTGGCCTGCGTGCCGATCCCCTGGTTCGTCTGCCCCGATCCGGTGAACTCTTTGAGGCGTGACTGGATGTTCGCCACGTAGCTCGAGACCATCGGCTTGACCGCCGCGTCTACCAAGGTGGTCATCGAGCGTTCGTACTCGCGGTATTCGCGGAGCACGTCGCTGGAGATGGAGACGACGACCCCCGGGTGCTCACGCCGCAGGATCTCGCGCATCCGAAGCTCGTGCTCAGGGTTGGCATACGAGTGAAGGAAACACACCCCGATGGTCATGATCCCCTGGTCACGGAACCACCTGGCGACGCTGACGGCCCCCTCTTCGTCGAAGGGCCGAACCTGCTTGCCCTCGAAGTCGAACCGCCCCCCGACGGTCTTGACCCGATCGGCCGGGACGATGCGCGGCGGCTTGACCCAGAAGTAGGAGTTGCCGTAGCCGTCCGGCACCGCCTGACGGGCGATCTCCAGGATGAACTCGTAGCCCTCGGTCGTGATGAAGCCGAGCTCGGGGACCTTGCCCTCGAGCAGCTGGTTGGTCGCCACCGTGGTGCCATGGCAGACCGCGGTGACGTCCGCGCCGGTCGCCCCGAGCAGGTCGAGGACCTTGTGCATGCCGTTGATGAAGCCGTCCGCGGGGTTGGCCGGGGTTGAGGGCGTCTTGGTGGAGATCAGCTCTCCGGAGTCCTCGTCGAACGCGACGACGTCCGTGAACGTTCCGCCGGTGTCGATGCCGATCCGGATGCGCCGGAGTGGCGTTTCGGTCGGATGTGTCAAAGGCGACTGCGTCATGGTGTTCCTCGTCGAAAGGGAAGTCGGAAGAGAAGTCGGAACGGATTCTGGTGGGAGGCGCGACTCGTCAGGAACTGACGTCGAGGTGCGGAAACGACGAGGAGGCCGGGCGCTCGAGGTCGTCGCGATACCGCCTGATCAGGTCGAGGTTGCGATCCGCGAGGTGATCGAATCCCTGGCCGACGCTGGAACCTGGGGTGAGCGAGGCGAGGGCGGATTCCGGATCGAGCCGGGCGCTGACCCAGCCTTCCTGCGACGCGGCCCTGGCCTCGATGTGCGCGATCGGCGTGACGATGTGGGAGTTGCCGAAGTACACCTGGCCGGCAACGTCGACCCCCGTTGCGTTGGCGCCGATGACGTAGACGTGGTTGTCGTAGGCCCGGGCCCGCGACGTCAGCTCCCAGATGTCGGCGCTCCGCAGCAGCGCGGATGGCCGGCAGATGATCTCGGCCCCCTGGACGGCCTGGATCCGGGTCAGCTCGGGATAGTCGCCGTCGAAGCAGATGATCATGCCGATCGTGCCGAGCTCGGTCTCGACCACACAGACCTCGTCGCCGGGGGTGACCCAGCCGCCACGGGACACGATCTCGGTGGAGAAGGGGTGCGTCTTTCGGTAGACGCCCAGCAGCGAGCCGTCGGGGCCGATCAGCGCGCTGGAGTTGTAGACCACCCCACGTTCCTGGCCGCGCTCGTAGGTGCCCACGCACACATGGACGCCCAGCGCGGCAGCCGCTGCCTGGATCGGCGCGATGACCGGGCCGGGCAGCTCAGAGACCAGGTCCCACAGCTCCTCGGGCGAGCAGCCGGGGGTGAAGCCGGTGGTCGCGGTCTCCGGGAGGACGACGAGCTCGGCGCCGGTGGCTTCGACACAGCGGGTCAGCCAGTCCACGCACTTCTCGATGTTGGCCTTCACCACATCGGGGCTCAGGGGTCCCGTGACGGGGGCGGTCTGGACGGCAGCGGCGGTGAACGCCCGCATGTCACCGCCCCCCGGCAGCGATGCCCACGGCCACGCCGGCGAGGGCGATCGCGGCACCCGCCAGCGTGCCGTAGAGGAAGTCCCGGCCCTGGAAGGGCGGGCGGCCAACAGCCGACGGCCCGGCATACGTGACCTGTGGCCTTGGCGCTCCAACAGGGACGAGCGCCACCTCAGGCATCTCGCCGGGGGCCCGCAGACCGGCAATGTCGGCGTCGACCGCAGCGAAGAACTGGCCGGCCATCTTCTTGGCCACCCCCGTGAGCATCCGCTGGCCGACCCCACCGATGACACCACCGACGACCGCGTCGGCGTCGTAGCTCAGGTCGGTGCCACCGGTGGCCGAATTCAGGAGGCTGATCTTGACGTCCGCGCCCACAGTCCCTGGGGCACCGGCACCAGCAGCCTTGAGAACGAAGAAGCCCGGGGGATTCTGCTCGGTGATGGCGACGTTCCCCTCATAGGTGCCCTTGATCGACGCCACACCGGCCATCACGGTCATCGTGTAGGCATCGGGCCCCACCTCACGCAGCTCCAGACACCCCGGGATCGTGCGGGCCAGGACGGCCGGGTCGTTGAACGCGGCCCAGACCTGGTCGACCGGGGCGTTGAGTACGGCGGTGCCGGAGATCTTCATCAGGTTCCTTAGCGCTCAGGCGTTCGTTGACGTGGGAGAGTTCGAGGTTGTCCGGGAGCCACGGCGAAGGTCGGGGATCAGTCCCTCGGCATGCTGTCGGCGCAGGTTCCACAGCTCATCCGGCGAGATCGGCATCGAGGTGATCGGGAAGCCCTCGGCATCCTCGATGGCACTGGCGATCACCGCCGACACGGGGATGGTCCCCGCCTCGCCAGCACCCTTGATCCCCAACGAGTTCAGCGGACTGGGCGTCTCGAGGTGATCGGTCTCGACATGAGGCACCTCGGAGGCATAGGGCATCAGGAAGTCCATGAACGATGCGTTGAGCAGCTGCCCCGCGTCGTCGTAGACCATCCGCTCGTACAGGGCCCCGCCCACGCCCTGTGCGACACCGCCGTGCACCTGGCCCTCGACGATCATCGGGTTGATCATCCGGCCGCAGTCATGGATCACGCAGTATCGAAGGATCTTTATCTCGGCGGTCTGCGGGTCGGTCTCGACGATGGCAGCGTGCATGCCGTTGGCGAACGTCGCCTGCGTCGGTGAGTAGTAGCCCTTACCCTCGAGCCCCGGCTCCTCACCGTCGGCAACCGGCGGCTTGGAGTAGTCCATCGCTCCCGTGTGCGCGAACTGCGTTGCGGCCTTGGCGGATTCGTCGAAGGCGTAGCGCAGCGGGTTGGACATCACGGCAACGGTCGCCAGCGCGATCGAGGACTCCGGATCACCCTTGACCCGCACGATGCCGTCGACGATCTCCAGGTCGCCGGGATCCACCTCGAGCGCTTCGCCGGCGATGCGGAGGGCCTTCTCCCGGACGTTACGGGCCGCGAGCGCGATCGCATTGCCGCTCATCACGGCTGCGCGGGAGGCGAATGTGCCCACGGCATAACCGAATCGGCGGGTGTCACCGGTCGTGACGAAGACACTCTCGATCGGCACCCCGAGCTCGTCGGCAACGATCTGGGCGAACACCGTCTGATGCCCCTGGCCCTGGCTGGTCAGGCCGGTCGAGACGTTGACGCGGCCGCTGGTCTCGACCTGGATGTGCCCGCCTTCATAAGGGCCGACGCCCGTTCCCTCGACGTAGCAACCGATCCCGAGCCCGACCCGGCGACCTTCGGCCTCGGCCTGGGCGCGATAGGCAGCGAAGTCGTCCCAGCCCACCAGCGCCTTGAGCTTGGCCAGACTGGCTGGGAAGTCGCCGGAGTCGTACATCAGCGGTCGGCCGTCCTGGAAGAGCAGACCGTGGTCGTAGGGCATGTCCTCGACCTGGATGAAGTTGGCACTGCGCACATCGGTGCGGTCGAGACCCAGGTAGTCCGCGATCGCGTCCATCGTGCGTTCCATCGCGAAGACACCCTGAGGCCGACCCGCGCCGCGGTAGGGAGTGACCATGACGGTGTTGGTGTACATCGAGAAGAACTCGACCCGGTAGGCGCCGGGTTTGTAGGGCCCGAGCAGCTGGGTCGAGGTGATGATCGGGACGATGATCCCGTAGGGCGTGTAGGCACCGTTGTCGTGCCAGAACTTCACCGAGAGGCCGAGCACTCTTCCGGTGTCATCGAATCCGACCTCGACGTCCTGCAGCTGTGCCCGCTCGTGCGCCGAGGAGATGAAGTGCTCGCGACGGTCCTCGACCCACTTGACCTCGGCGTCCAGCCGGCGTGCGGCCCAGGGGATGAGCACCTCCTCCGGCCAGGGGTGCATGATCTTGACCCCGAAGCCGCCACCCACGTCGGGGGCGATGCACTCGACCTTGGCCAACGGCATGCCGAGCTTCGCGGCGACGGCGGCACGCACGCCCGTGGACGTCTGCGTCGAGGAGTACAGCCGGATGCTCTGTTCGTCACTGTCCCAACGGGCGTAGACACCCTTGCCCTCCATGGGCATCGAGGCGCTGCGCTCGATCTGCAGGGACAGCGTCAGCTGGTGGGGCGATGAAGCGATGGCAGCAGCGGCGTCCCCGACCTCCTGCACCATGTGCGCGGCAACGTTGCCCGGCGCCTCGACGTGCACCAGGACCTCGGCAGCGCGCGACTTCGCGAGACCGACCACCACCGGAAGCTGTTCGTAGTCGACCTTGATGCGCTCGCAGGCGTCCTCGGCCACATAGCGGTCGGTGGCGACGACCATGGCCACGGCCTCGCCGACGTGCTTGACCACGTCAGGAGAAAGGCAGTAGGCGGTCATCGGGTTGGTCAACGCAGGGTGCGGAATCAGCAGCGGCAAGCGTTCGGTGGTGTTGCCGTCGAGGTCCTCATGCGTGTAGATCGCGATGACCCCGGGGATGTCGATCGCGTTGGTGACGTCGATGTCCAGGATGCGCGCGTGCGCATAGGGACTGCGGACGAACGCTGCCGCAAGAGCGTCCTGGCCAAGGTCGTCCAGATAGCGACCGTTGCCGCTCACCAGCCGCGGGTCCTCCCTGCGTTGGACGGGGGCGCCGAACATCTTGGTCGTCACGCGCGCTCACCCCGCTCGTTGGCGATCTCAGCAGCCCGGAGCACCGACTTGACGATGTTCTGGTATCCCGTACAACGGCACAGATTGCCCGAGATCGCCTCTCGCGCCTCAGTTTCCGTGGGATCGGGGTTTTCCTTCAGGTATGCCGTGATGGTCGTCAGGAAGCCCGGCGTGCAGAACCCGCACTGGAGCCCATGGCACTCGATGAACGCCTGCTGGACCGGGCTCATCGTGGTCGTGATGCCAGTGTCTGTGCGGGTGCCTGTGCGGGTGCCGGTGCCGGCGCCCGTGCCTGACTCCTCGAAGCTCTCAGCGAGCCCCTCGACCGTGGTGATCTCGTGGTCCTGGGCGGTCACCGCGAACATCAGGCAGGAGCGCATCGGCGTCCCGTCGATCAGGACGGTGCACGCGCCGCAGACACCATGCTCGCAACCGACGTGGGTGCCGGTGAGCCGCAGCTCGTGGCGCAGGAAGTCCGAGAGCAGCCTGCGGGTTGGCGCGGCCGCGGTGCGCTTGACACCGTTGACACGCATCGTGATCTCGACGAGGGGTTCGAGGTCGGTCCGCAGGATCTCGCTCATGTCAGGCCCCCGTGTCGTTGGTTGCGGCGGATGCGGCGGCGTTGGACGCGGCTGCGGCGAGGACGCGGGCGACCAGGACCCCTACGAGCATGCGGCGGTAGTCCGCGCTGGCATGGATGTCGGTGTCCGGGTCGACATGTGCAATGGCCATATCGGAGGCCGTGGCCCAGTCGCAGTCCTGGAGGGCGACGCCGGCAAACAGGTCGCTGAGGTCCAGCACGTCGGGGGTGGGCGTGACCGAGACGAAGGACGCGCGGGCCGCCGTGATCACGCCATCGGTCACGGTCACGGCCGCAGCGACGCCGGCCAGCGCATAGTCACCGTGGCGACGGGTGGACTCGGCGAACGCCGTGCCCGTGCCGGCGGGGAACAAGCCAAAGGACGCGCCCGTGGCCATCTCGTCCTCCGCCAGAACGGACTCCAGCGGTCCGAGGAAGAAGTCCTTGGCCGCCACGGTGCGGGTCCCCCGCGAGCTCGCCACGTCGACATACCCGCTGGTGAGCGCGAGCACGGCCGGCATCTCGCCGGAGGGGTCCGCGTGCGCGATGGAACCGACCGTCGTCCCCCTGTTGCGAATCACCGGGTGGGCGACGTTGACCAGGGCCTGACGCAGCAGTGGCAGGTGGACGAATGCGCCATCGTGGCGCTCGAGCTGGGCGTGGCGCACGAGGGCGCCGATGTGGACGGCGTCGGTCGTGATCTCGACCGTGTCGAGACCGGCGACCCTGTTGATGTCGATCAGGTGGCCGGGGGCCGCGAGACGCATGCTCAGGATGGGGATCAGGCTCTGCCCACCAGCGAGCACCTTGCCGTCATGGCCGACCTCGGCAAGGACCGCAAGCGCCTCTTCCACGCTGCGCGGTGCGTGATGAACGAAGGCGGAGGGCTTCACCGTGTCGATCCTGCCTGTTTGAAGGGATGGTGAATAGGGCAGGGGCCACCGCGGCGACCTCAGATCACTGGCAGTTCTTGCCGACCCAGACGCCCGCAACCAGCGCGTGGGG
>JABBOX010000183.1 GCA_012927555.1 Phycicoccus sp. | reverse complement strand
GTCACCAGCGTCGTGTTCTGGCAGCCCTTCACCAAGGACTTCGCCCAATGGCAGCAGAAGACGACGGGCCTGAACCACTGGTGGTTCGCCCATCCAGAGGCGGTCGGTGCCATCCATCTGGCGTGGGCAGTGGCGGTTGTCGTCCTCGTCTTCGCTTGGCCCCATTCACGCGTTCAGGGTTCTCGCAGGGTTCTCGCAGGTACACCCAACGTGCCGCGGCCATGATCGGCCTATGAGCATGATCGAGCAGCTGCGAGCGACCAGCGACGACGGATCCACTGCCATCGATCCGACGGTAGTGGATCCGCGTCGCCGGTTCGGTGGGGGAGAGGCGCTGGTAGCGCTGGTCGCCTTCGTCGCGCTGTGCGTCGCGGTGTTGACGAGGGCCACCCAGCTGCTCGAGCCGGACGACTACGCCTACCGGGCGTCGATCATCGCGCTGACCCGAGGACACCTGAGCCTGACCAACACGGAATACCAGGCGCTGTACAAAGAGCTGAGCAGTGGCGGAGGACCAGGGCTCCTGACATAGCGATGGCTTTGCGGTCGCCGGCAGGCGGCTGACCTGCATGAATACCGTTGCTGCGGTTAGGTTTTCTATCCTCCGACTGCTATAATTCTTGTAAGGAAGTCAACTGGTTTGGGGGGTGGAGATGATGGGCGTCATGACTGCCCAACCGCCCCTTCCCCTTACTCCCAGCGGCGGGGTCCCGTTCGGGGCCGTGGCGGCGTTGGTCGCCGGCGACGACGGTGGACGGGTGTTCATCCGGGGAGAGCTGTCCTTCGTGTGGGACGCCGGGGACGAAGCCGGCCGCCGGCTCGCCGCGGTCCAGCTCGTGCGGATCAAAGCCGCATCGTTGCTGGATGTGGCTGCCGCGTTCGCGGTTTCCACCGTCACGTTGTGGCGTTGGTGCAAGGAGCTGGACGCCTCAGGCGCGGCTGGCCTGGCCTGGCGCAAACGCGGACCCAAGGGCCCCTCACGGTTGACCGATGACATGGCCGCTGACATCCGTGGTCGCCGCAGTGGCGGCGCGACGTTGCAGGCGGTCGCCGACGCAGTCGGGGTGTCGGTCACCACGGTCCGGCGGGCACTGGCCGCACCCACGACAGCTGAGCCCGCCCAGCAGGAACAAGACCAGCCGCAGGCCACAGTCGTGGACCTGCCGGTGCTGCCACCTGCGGCCGACCGCGACGGTGAGCGGGCCGCGGCCCGGTGGGGGAAGCTGCCCCACGCCGAACCCGTGTTCGCCCCCGCCGCCCAGGTGCCCCTGACGGGACTTCTGCTGGCGATCCCCGCCCTGGAGGCCACCGGCCTGTTGTCTTGTGCCACACAGGTTTTCGGGTGCCTGCCCAACGGTTTCTACGGCCTGGACACCATGCTGGTCGAGGGCGTGTTGCGGGCCCTGGCCGGTGAGCCCCGCGCCGAAGGCGCCACCAGGGTTGACCCGGCCGCGCTGGGCAGGGTGCTGGGGTTGGACCGGGGCCCGGAAGTCAAGACGATCCGCCGCAAGATCACCGACCTTGCCGCTTCCGGGCGGGCCGAGGAGCTGCTGGCCGCGATGGCACGACGGCACGTGAGTCGTTTGGACGCGACGAACCCGGACCTGTTGGCGGTGTTCTACGTTGACGGGCACGTCCGCGCCTACCAAGGCGCTCGCAAGGTCGCCAAAACCCACCTCTCCCGGTTGAAGTTCCCCGCCCCGGCAACCGTGGAGACGTGGGTATCGGATGCGTCCGGGGACCCGGTCCTGGTCGTCATGGCCGACCCCGGCGCGTCCCTGGCCATGGAGCTACGCCGGCTGCTGCCCGACCTACGCCGGGCCGTCGGCGACCACAGGCGGGTCCTGGTCGGGTTCGACCGAGGCGGTTGGTCCCCGGCCCTCTTCGAGCACATGGATGCCCAGGGTTTTGACGTGCTGACCTGGCGCAAGGGCCTGGCCGATGACGTCGACCCCGACCTGTTCACCGACGCCGCCTACACCGATGATTCCGGGCGCACCCACGCCTGGCGGGTCGCTGACACCACCGTGGACCTACCCGTAGGCGAGCACGATGAAGTCTTCACGATGCGGCAGGTCACCCTGATCGTCGCCAACAACAAAACCGGCAGGGAACAACACCCTGCGGCCTCGACGCGGCAGATCCACATCCTGACCACCAGAGGTGACCTACCCGTCGAACAGGTCATCTACCGGATGGGCTCCCGCTGGCGCCAGGAGAACTACTTCCGCTACGCCCGGATGCACTTCGACCTCGACAGCCACGACGCGTACGCCACCACCGACGACGACCCCACCCGTCTGGTCCCCAACCCGGCGAAGAAGAAAGCCCACCAACAGGTCCTGGCCGCCAGGGCCCGCTACGACCGAGCCCTCGCCGCGACCGACGCAGCCCTGCTGCAAGCAGTGTCCCCACCACCAGGCCAGGCGGTACTGATCACCAACGCCGACCACGACAAACTGACCACAGACCTCCGCGCAGCAGAGACCAACCTGAACACCGCCCAAGCCGCCCACCGGGCCATCCCCGCCAGGCTTCCCCTGGCCCAGGTCAACCCCGGCCAACAGGTCCTAGACATCCAAACAAAGCTGATCAGCCACGCAATCCGCATCGCCGCGTTCAACACCGCCACCGCCCTGGCCCGCGCCATCCGCGTCCACACCGGCTACGCCCGCGCCAACCACGAAGCCCACACCCTCATCCGCCAAGCCCTGACCGGCAGCGGCGACATCGACCCCCACGACGGCACCTTGACCATCCGGCTCGACCCCCTACCAACACAGCGGGCCACCACCGCCATCGCCCAGCTGTGCGAACACCTCACCGCCACCCAAACCCGCTACCCCGGCACCAACCTCACCCTGCGCTACGAGGTCAAAACCCGCCCCTGACCTCACAGGAATTACGGTTCCATGTCAGGAGCCCTGAGGACGGCGCCGGCTGGCTGAGCTTCTTTCGGGACCTGACCGCCCGCGGCCTGACCGGGGTGGCCCTGGTCACCAGCGACGCCCACCAGGGGCTCGTCGCGGCGATCGGGGCCACGTTGC
>JABBOX010000016.1 GCA_012927555.1 Phycicoccus sp. | reverse complement strand
ATAGGGGGTCAATTTTCACCCGGCGTTGACACGGACCGGTGAACGTCTGTGGTGGATTGGCGTGGTTGGCGAGCGAAGGCTTCCTCAAGGCGGCCGGGACCTACCTCAACGTCGAGACACATCGGTAGTAGATGGGGGTAGGACGTATGAGGAAGCGTGACATCCTAGGTACCCGCCTTCTGGCAGCTGCGGTATTGGTACCCGCCTTCATATTCCTCAGCCTCTTCGTTGAGGGGGGCGGCTGGCCTTGGCTGGTAGCTACGATTTGCTATCCACCTGCTGCCCTTGTCCTGGGAATGGGCCTAAACGATGGCGATGGAGCCCCTTGAAACCCGAAGACGTGGCTGCGTGGGTCGAGGCCTCTTGCGAAGCTCAGGGCGTGCCGGTGTTGCTTGATTTTTGGCGCTTTTGGCGTGGGCGGCCGTGAGGTCCCACCGGGGGAGGTGGCGCGCTCGTCTCCGACGTCGGAGACACCATGCTGACGGGTTCAGGACCCTTCGGGCTGCCCGACCAGCTGCCATGTACGCCCACTGTTGGTCGTGAGGCGCAGCGCGCTGCCGTCGGTGATGGCGAGCCCGACGAGGGGGGTGAGAAAGGCCATGTCGTCAAGGCCGTGCCCGGAGTTCGTGAACACCTCCGGTATGGCGCTCAGCCGGGTGAAGTGGGTCCCGCGGTCGGTGCTCAGATACAGCCCGGCCTGCTCACCGACAGCGGTGCCGAACACGGCGGTGTCGTCGGTCAGGGCGTCCAGGAAGGTGTTGCCGGTGCCTGCGCCGCTCATCGGAAGGTTCACGCCGGGTCGACCGTCCTCGGAGCGGAAGAACCCGATCATCATCCCCCCCGCGCACGAGTTCCACACGACGTGGACGGACGTCGCCTCGGCGGTTTCTGCCAGACACGGGGCCGCCGGGGCCGACGAATACGTCGCTCCCGCGTCTGTGGAGCGGAACGTTCTGGGCGCGGGACCGCCGAGGCCCAGGCTCAGCCAGACCGAGTCCCCCCACCCGGCGAGTGCCGTGCCCCCGCTCCCGGTGGTCGGCACCTTGGAGAACACGCGGTGCCAGGGGCCGGCGACAGAGGTCGCGGTGTAGACGCGGATGTCGGAACAGGGCTCGCTCGACCCGCACGCCGATGTTTCGACGTACAGGCGGGCGCCGTGGCCGGCGACCTGCACGATCCGGCGGCCGTCCGGAAGGATGACCGCGTGCCAGGTGCGCGCCCCGTCGCTGGTGGCGAGCAGGGTCGTGCGCGTTCCGGTCCCGCCCATGATCGCGAACCCGACGGTCGCGGAGGCGAAGTGCAGCCGGAGCAGCGGCGAGGCCAGGCCCACGCCCGTAGGTGGCACGGCCCGACGGAAGGTCCGTGCGCCGTCGGTGGTCACCAACAGTGCCGGCACGACGTGGCGCGAGGAGGTCAGCGGTGTGAAGACGTAGGCGATCGTGGACGACACCACCTCGACGGTGGCCAACGAGTCGGGGCCATCGGGCTGGACCGGCGCCGTCGCCGAGGTCGATGCACGAGTCTCCGGTGTCGACGCCGGAGAGGTGACCACCGGGGACACGGTGCTGTTTGACGAGTCCCCACCCTGGCCGGTCGGCGATGTACACGCGGCCAGCAGCATGACGATGGCAGTCCCGCACATGACGCGTTGGAGTGCCACATTCTGGAGACTACCCTCGCGTGCGTCAGATGGTTGGGCGAACTGCTCCCACCGCAACCCGAACCCTGGACGCACTGTCATGTAGCCGCGATGCGCGCGGCCGATGTCAAGCAGTGACTGATACACGACTGTCGCGCATCAACCGTCGGAGGACATTGCCTTGAGGTTGTTGCCTTGAGGTTGTGCCCTGCCGAATTGGCCTCGATGAGATCAAGACGCGCCTTCGGCGTGCGAACGGCCTGCGGGCGGCGCTGGCGCGCGGTTCTCCCCATTCGACTTCCGAGGGCGGCCAACCATCTCTCGTGATCGAATGGCCGCATGTTGCCTTCGGACCTGACCGTCGTCGGAGGCGTTGCGCTGCTTCTTGCGCCGCTGGTTGCCCTCGTGGCGGCGTTGCTGTTACGTCGCCGATTCCCGCGTTCCTGGCCTTTGGCGCCCCTGGTGTTGATTTCAGCACTGACCGTGGGGGTCTTCCTCGCCACGACCCAGAGGATGGTGGACGACTTCTGGCGATGGCTCTACCCCGATGCCTGGCAGGTTCCGGCAGTCCTTGGAGTGCTTGCCATCCTGATCTGCCCGTCCCTCCGGCGACGGGGATTCACCTGGACGGAGGCCACCTGGACGGCGATTGCCTTATTCACCATCGGTCTTGCGACCATTCCGGAGCGGCTGCTCACCCAACTTTCTGGTCCCCATGACGCCGGCGGCGCCCTCGTCGCGTGCGTCGGCGGTGGATTCGACCGCTATCTGCCCATGAACCTCAGCGATATTGCCAATGACATGGCCCCCAACGTCATTCTTTACGCCCCGCTGGGATTCATCGTGGCCGTTCGAGGGCTTTCGTTGCGGCGAACAATGTCCACAGCCCTCGTGCTCTCAGCCGCCGTTGAGATCTACCAAGCCCTGTTCACCTCAAGGATCTGCGCCCCACGCGACGTCCTCGCGAATGTCCTCGGCACCCTGGTCGGTGCCGTCACGGTCTACCTCCTTACCCGGCGCGCCAAAGGCGGGACGACACAGCCAGCACCTGTTCACGCGGCCAGCCTCCCGAGATGAACTAGGCACCACACATGCTCTGGGGAAGAGGGGGAGGGGTCCGCGCTGCCGGGCCCCGCATGGCCTCCAGGCCCTCGGCCCACACGAAGCACCGGAATAGAACGCGCTCCCTGTCCACTGTCCACGCGTAGACCGGTGTGTGGCTGCTCGCCTCTAGAGATGCTGGGCAACGACCAGCCCGGGGAGTCCCACGTTCACGGCGTACCTCATGTTGAGTGTGGTCACCTGATCTGGCCCCACTTCGGCCGATTATCTTCATGAATGTTGGCCCCAGGGTGGTGGTGATGCTGCTGGCGGGTGGGGCGGTGTGTCGTCACGAATTTTGGCCCCACC
>JABBOX010000265.1 GCA_012927555.1 Phycicoccus sp. | reverse complement strand
GGGTGTGGACGCCGGCGTCAAGCAGCGGGCGGGCGATCGGCGCCAGGTCCGCCGCGCTGCCGCCCCAACCGTGCAGCACCACCGCGCCAGACGACCGGACCGCGTTCTCTTCCGGGCGGCAGAACCAGCCACGCAACGTGCTTCCGCCCGGACCGGGCAGGCTCACGTCGGTGGCCACCAAACCGGCCGGCCACTGCGTTCCACGGCGCACTGCCGGTTTACCGTAGCGAGCCCGGACGTGGCGGTGCAGCAGGCTGCGGGCAGCTCCCACAACTACGGAGAAGGGGTGGCCGAGCGCGACGTCGACAGACACCATCAATTCCACCTCCACGTCCAGCATCCCGCCATCGCGGCTGCGGACCACCCAGACGTGCGGCTCGCCCATGCCTTGTTATGGCCTGTCAGCCCGCTACGCGAGACTACCGGACCCTCCACGATGCCGGGGCGCTGCTCAAGCTCCCCGACCCGTACCGGGTCCCCACAGTACGTCCGACGGCGCGCGTTTGGCCGGAAAGTCTTGTAGCCGGCTGCCCAACCACCTCTGGCGCAACCAGAACCTCCAAGAACCATTGCCGTGACTCGGACAGCCCCTTTCTGGAGACCGGGTTCCCAGGGACCCTTGGGTTCAAGGGGTCAGCGCAACACCCTGAGTCCTTGGAGTGTTGCGGGTCCTCATCGACTCGTGGTGGTCGCTTGCCTGCTCGTGGAGTTCATCGGGCGGAGGCAGAAACCAATGGCCCTTGACAGAGGCATCGCGGGAACAATCTGCGGACGTATCCACGTTCTCCGATGGTAGAGGTGGGTACGATCTCTGTCTGTCGCGACGACGGTCAGGGCAACAAGCTCTTGGAGGACACACCATGACGGCGCCCGGGTTCACTACAACTGACCTGCGGGAGGCGGTCGTGCAGGCCGCCGGACTCCTGTTCACGGCGGGAGTCATGTCGCACTCCGGGCACGCGAACCTCAGCGCCCGGCTGGACGCTGAGCGCTTCGTGTTGACCGCCACCGGGATGGTGCGGGACCTGCGCCCGGACCAGTTGGCGACCGTGACCCTTGACGGGAACGTGGTGGAGGGCCACCTCGGCCCGGAGAACGCCGAGATCGTCGCCATGCACTCGGTGGTCTACCGCGCCCGCCAGGACGTGGGCGGCATTATCCACACGCATTCCCCGGCAGCGACGGCATTTGCGCTGGCACACCAGCCGCTGCCCTGTCGAGCCGAGCCGCTGCTGCGCTTCGGGCAGGCCGAGCCCGTGCCGGTCGTGCCGTGGGGGCCGCGCGGGTCCGACGTGTCGGTCAACGGGATCGCCGAGCTGCTGGCCGAGCGTCCGACCACGAACGCGGTGCTGCTCGCCAACCACGGACTGCTGGCCTTCGGGCCCGACGCGGTGGCCGCCGCACGGCTGGTGATCGCGATCGAGGAGGCCGCCGGGGCCGAGCTGGCGGCCGCTGCCATCGGCGGGGCGGTGGACTTCCCGGCCGGTGCCCTTGAGTCGGTACAGGCGTCCATGGCGAAGGCCCGGTCATGACCGGCGCGGACGACCGGGACCGCGCACAGGCCGTCCGCGACCGGTATCGGGCAACGTTCGGGGAGGTCCCAGCGGGAATCGAACAACGCCTGCGTGTGGCGCAGAGCACCGGGCGGCTGCCTGCGGTGGAGGCCATCGAGGAGCTGCGCCGGGCGTTGCTCACCGATAACCTCCTGGGTCCTCGGGTGCAGCAGCTGGTGCACTTTGGGCAGCTGCTCGCCTTGGGGCGCAGCGGGCCGGCCCGGTTACACGCTGGGGGCGCCCTGCGTGTCGGCGCGAGCCTAGGCGACCTCGTCGGGGTCGCGGAGACCGCGCTGGTCACCGCCGGCATGCCCGCCTACAGCCTCGGAATCGAGATCATCGCCGAGCTCACCGAGACACCGCGCGCACCCGGCGGGGACGTCGAGCCGGCGCAGCAGCCGTAACCGACCCGAGCCGGATGTGGGACCGGCGCTTCGCCGAGCAGGGCTGGCCTGCTGCCGAGATCCGAATAGCACAGCACGCGAGTTGCCACGTTTGCGCTGACGGATGCCAGGTTCACCTCGAGTGGATGCGGGACCTGGCCCAACAACTTGTCGAAGATCACGACATCACAGACCGCTCCGTTCAGTGACGGATCTTCATTGTGGACACCGATATCGGCGCGGGTACCTGGAACGCACCGGGAGGAACAGGCTGCTACTGGGGAAGGCTGTCCGGCCTCTCGGGCGAGCTCAGCGACATCATCGCTAACGATTTCGGGGCTCCTCGCTAGATCGTGTGGATTTGGGGTAGCGGGAGCTTGCCCGCGATGAGATAAATGACAGTGATCATCTTGGTCTTGGACCGGTAGCCGCGGGCTCTGCGCTTGGCCGCTTGGATCAAAGAATTGGTGCCCTCGAGAAGCCCGTTGCTGATCTGGCTGTGCTGCCAGGCGATGATCCCGTCCCAGTGGGACTCGACCATCTGGACGAAGTCCTTCACCGGCTCGAGCCGTGATCGTTTCGCGCCGTAGCACCAGCGGCGCAGATACGCCTCGGCGTGTGCGGGCGTTGGCTGGTCGTAGAAGGCGTTGAAGTCATCGCGCCAGCGGGCGGCCCGGGCGGTCTGCAAGCGCATCGATCACCGGCGCGATCGATCATTCCGCTGATACGGCCGAACCACCACTCCCGCTGAGCACGTTCGCGTCCGCGATCCAGCCGGTCAAAGAGTCATCGATTTGGACGGTGCGGAAGCTCGGGGGCGGTGCGTTGGGTCGCCTACTCCCCGGGTTCGTACTTAAACGAGACACGAAGCTTCGTCCGATATGTGATCCCGCCGTCCTCTGCCAGGTGGATGTCCTGCGCGACAACCTCGGCGACCCGCAGATCGCGAAGCGTCCCGCTCGCCGCCTTGATGGCCGCGGACGCGGCATCCTCCCAGGACTGCGTACTTGTTCCGATGAGGTCCGTCACTCTGTAAACGCTCACGCGACCCTCCTGGCCATGCGGATGGATTGTCTTCCAGTGACAGTCCTACCGGACTGGTGCTCCCGCCGACAAGAGGTACGTGGCGGTCCCTGACGCCAATGCACGGCGCCGCTGCTCGTGTCAGTAGACGATC
>JABBOX010000107.1 GCA_012927555.1 Phycicoccus sp. | reverse complement strand
CCTGGCCCGGGTAGACAGGCTCGAGCGCCGCAGTGGCGGCGCGGATGGCCGGGTGATCGGGGGTGATGGTGTAGGCGGGGACACCGCCGTGGTCACCGCGGACCGTCACCCACACGCCGGCTGCGTTCTGAGCAGTCACGTGCTCGGTGATGGCTTGCAGGACCACGTCGGGGTCCTGGCCCGGGACCAGGCGGCAGGACACGTGGCCGATGGCGACTCGGGGGATGACGGTGTACTTGCCTCCACCCTCCACCCCGTTGATCTCCAGGGTCGGGCGCTCCCACAGCCGCTCGAGCGTCGTGTAACCGGGCTCACCGTGGGCCTCGTCCAGCCCCAGCCCACTTAGGTAGCCCTCGGCGTCGAACGCGACAGCCGCGATCTCCGCGCGGCGGGAGTCCGGAAGCGCCGGAATGCCGTCGTAGAAACCCTCGACCGCGACGGCGCCATCGACGGTGTGCAGGCTCGCAAGGATCTGGCTGAGCGCGTGCAGCGGGTTCGCAACCGTGCCGCCGAAGCGCCCGGAGTGCAAGTCGTCACGAGCGCCGGTGACCTCGATGTCCATGGTCACCAAGCCCTTGGAACCGACCGAGAGGGACGGCTCGCTCGGGCGCCACATCGCCCCGTCAGCGGAGATGACAAGGTCGGCGGACAGTTCCTCGGCGTGGGCCCGCACGAAGGCCGGTAGGTGCGGGCTGCCGATCTCCTCCTCCCCTTCGAACAGGAACTTCACGTTGAGCGGGAGCCCGCCCTCCTGCGCGAGAAATGCCTGAGCGACCTTGAGCACGACGTAGACCGGTCCCTTGTCGTCCGTCGCGCCACGGCCGCGCATAACGTCGCCGTCCACGGTCAACTCGAACGGCGGCGTCGTCCACTCGGCCAGGTCGCCGGTGGGCTGCACGTCGTAGTGCCCGTAGACGAGGATCGTCGGCGCTCCGGGGACGCCCAACCACTCCCCACGCACGACGGGGTGACCGTCGGTCTCGACGACGCGGCCGCCCGCGAACTGCAGCTGCGCTGAGAGCCAGTCGGCCGCGGCCTGCATAGTTTCCCGTGTGGCGTCGCGGCTCACACTGGGGACAGCCACGTAGTCCGCGAGCTCGGCGATGTATTCGGCATCAGTCGAGTTAAAAGAGAGCATGGCCACCATCGATCGAGAGCGTCTGGCCCGTGACCCAGGACGAATCGTCCGAGACGAAGAACCGGACCCCATTGGCAATGTCCTCGGACTTGCCGAGCCGGCGGACGGCGATGCCCTCGACGAGTTTGGCCTGACCCTCGTCGCCGTAGCTCTCCCACTGCTTCTGCGTGGTGGGGTTGGAGAGCACGAAGCCGGGGGCGATGCAGTTGACGGTAATACCGAAGCGGCCGAGCTCGTGAGCCATTTGCCGGGTAAAACCGATCTGACCAGCCTTTGCGCTCGCGTAGGCCTGGATCCCGGTGAGGCTGACACTGCGGCCCGCGCCTGATGAGATGTTGACGATCCTGCCCCAACCGCGTTGCCTCATCACTGGAGCGACCGCGCGGATGCAGTTGAAGGTGCTCGTTAGGTTGGCGTCCACGACTGCCCGCCAGCTTTCGTCGGTGATCTCATCGATTGGGTGGTGAACCTGCCCACACACACCGCCGGCGTTGTTCACAAGGATGTCGACCGGTCCCACGTTTTCAACGAAGGCGTTGACCGCCGCGGAGTCCGTGACGTCCACGGTGTCCTTGTCGACGCCATGAACCGTCACGCCGTCGGCCGCAAGCGCAGCGGCGATCGCGGCGCCGATGCCGTGCGCCGTACCGGTGACGATCGCCACCCTGCCGAGTCCAGTTGGCATCACTTCAACCATCCGCTTTCAAGCAGGTCCCGGACCTCCGCGACGCCGGCGTCCCACACCTGCCGCATGTCCTCGTCCGGCCGCTGGTAGGCGCCGCCCATGTTCCCGTCAGGAGCCAGCGCCTTGATCTCCGCGGACGTCAGGTTGTTGATGAGCTCCCTCGGGATCACCGACCTCGGCTGGGCCGGCGGCTGCCCGCCTTCGACGCGGGTCCACGGGAAGCTCTCCACCCATCCTGCGTGGAACTGGTCTTCGTCGAACTTGTTGCCGGCAGCGGCGGTCTTCGGCGCGTTCCACCAACTGTGGAATAGCACCTGGATCCGGTCTGGCCGAGGCTGGCATACCCACTCCCGGATCAGACCTGCGGCCGGGATGTTTCCGCCGTGCCCGTTGACGACGGCGATGCGCCGAAAGCCCTGCCCTGCCAGGCAGTCCAGCAGGTCGCGGATCACCTCCAGGTATGTGCTGATCCGCAAGGTCATGCTTCCGGAATAGGCCGAGAAGTACGGCGCAAGACCGAACGGCAACGCCGGCAGGACCGGAACGCCCAGTGGCTCCGCTGCCTCGACGGAGACACGCTCCGCGAGGATGGCGTCCGTCCCCAGAGACAGGAAGCCGTGTTGCTCGGTGGAGCCGATCGGCAGCACGATCCGGTCATCATGTTCGAGGTACTCCGTCACCTGCATCCAGTTTTTGTCGAAGATCCGCACCGAGTAAGCTCCGTTCTGATGTTTGTAAGGTTGTCATGTCAGTAACCTGTCGTCTGACAGGTCAGACTCGTCGTGGTTGCGCGAGCATCAGGATCTAGCGAGTGTCACCATACACCTGTAACGATTTGGTGCAACATGACTGGGGATGCGCGAAACTCGCCTCGCGGTCCGATAGCCTGCGCACGTGGAATCAAACCAGCGCCCGGACGGAAGGTCCGTGCCAGGGACGCCGCTGGGCAGCCTCGCCGACAGCACAGCCATCCGCTCATTGCCGGTTCGACTCGATGACATCGACCGCCGTATCCTTGTGCTGCTCAGTGAGGACTCCCGCCGCTCGACGCGGGCGCGCGCGCGCCTGCTCGAAATGTCGGCTCCCGCGATCGGCGACCGAATCGCCCGGATGGAGCGGCTCGGGGTCATCCGCGGCTACGGGGTCCACCTGGGCTGGAGCGCCGCTGGTTTCCCGATGACGGTCTACCTGACGATCACGGCCGTGCCGGGTTTCCAGCAGGGTCTGATGGTTGAGGAGCTCCGGCGCCTTCCGGAGCTGGAGGAGCTCATGATTGTCACCGGCGCATCAGACCTGCTATCCCGCCACAGGGTCCGGGAC
>JABBOX010000164.1 GCA_012927555.1 Phycicoccus sp. | reverse complement strand
TGACGACACACCGCCCCACCCGCCAGCAGCATCACCACCACCCTGGGGCCAACATTCATGAAGATAATCGGCCGAAGTGGGGCCAGATCAGGTGACCACACTCATACGTCGGTGGGCTCGTGGACACCGAGGTAGACCCGGGAGATCCCGACCAGCAACACGATGAGCACAGCGGTGGTGAACATTGCCACTCGGATTCCCCAGCGTGTCGTGAACGTGATCAGTAGCAGAACGAGGGCACCCCACCCGGCTGCCGCCGCGGTGGCGTGCCCGGAGGGAAGGAGTAGCCCAGTGCGGTGACCAGGCCTGCGCCCGGTCGGGGCCGGGCGACCAGGAGTTTGATGAGCTGGACGAGGATCGTCGAACCGCCCAGAGACAACGCCAAGAACACCAGCGGCCTCCGGGACCTCTGCCGGCGTGCTGCCCCAATCCCAACGGCTAGTGCCAGCGGGATGAGGACGGCGGCGCTGCCCATCCAGGTGATGGTGTGCATCGTCGTGGTCAGCCAAGGTTCGCGCCGCTGAACCAGGAATTGGGCCACTGGGCTGTCCAAGCCGATCAGCTCGTTGCCGCGCAACACGTCCTCGGTCACACCGCCGAAGGCCGCGCCCCCGGCGATCAACATGGCCAGCTGCACGGTCAGCACCAGCCCGAACGCTCCGCCAGGGCGCAGCCGGTCGGCGAGGAAAGCCAGCTGCCGGCGGTAGCGGGCGGCGAACCGTTGCGCCGGCGCGGATCGGGCCAGGCGGTGGACTGGGCGCAGGACGGTGTCGGGGTGCCGGGTAGCCCATCGGGCCGAGAGGACCACGGCCACGACCAGTACGACCAGCACGCCCAGCAGGAGGCTCGCCCGCCCGGCGATGCGCTCTACGCGCCGGTAGGAGTTGCCGGCAAGGTACCCGGTGATCACGAACGTGGCGGCCCACGGCGCCCCGCCGGCGACGTTGTAAGGCAGGAAGACCCGGTAGGGCATGCGGCTGGCTCCTGCAACGAACGGCACCAGGGCGCGCAGCACACCGACCCACCGGCCCAGGAAGATCGCCCGGCCACCCCGGCGGCGGACGTAGCTCTCGGCCCGATCCCAGCGCTCTGACCCGACCCGGGAGCCCAACCGGCTGCGCCGCAGAGGGGCGGCGAACCGGCGGCCAAGCTCGTAGCCGATCGAGTCACCTGAGACCGCGCCCAGTATCCCGGCCGCGATCATCCAACCCCGCTCGGCGTGGCCTGTGGCCACCAGCACGCCGCCGAAAAGCATCGCAGTTTCTCCGGGGACGACCAGTCCGACGAACGCGGCGGCCTCGGCTGCGGCGAACAGCCCGACCAGCAGGTAACCCCAGGGGCTGGCCAGGCCCAGCAGCTGCTCCACGAGCCCGCTCATCTGCGCGTTCCTCCCGCTGTGGCGCGGAGCAGGATCCGGACCAGGGCGTACACCGCCCCAGCCGGAGCGCGCCAGGGATCGCTCAGATGATTCATGGGCGCGCCCGGCCCGCCGTCAGTGTTTGCACTCCTGCGGTGGTGCGGGCCGCGAACAGTGACCGCAGCAAGGGCAGCGCGCGAAGCCATGCGGTCAAGGCCACCAGAGGCCGACGCAGCACCAGCCACCCAAAGCCGGCCACACTGGCACCCAAGCCCAGGCCCGCGGCGACGTCCCAGGGGTAGTGGGCGCCGATGTAGACGCGCGCGAACGCCATCACAACCGCCAGAACAACGGCGATCAGCCCGAGACGGCGGGAGACCAACAGGAGACCGGCGGCGACGGCGCCGGCCATGACCGCGTGGTCGGAGGGGAAGGAAAAGTCGCTGGTCGCGCTGGCGAGTCTCAGCAGACCCGGGTGGGTGGCGTACGGGCGGGCCTCGCCGACAGCGTTCCCGACGGGCTGGTTGAGCGCGACGGCGGTGAGGGTGGCGACAGTTGTCCATCCCGCTGCGGCGAGCCTTCTGGAGTCTCTGTGGCGGGCCAGGGCCAGCGCCGTGATCAGGAGCGCTGCGAACATCAAGAGGCCGTAATTCGCGTAAGCCAGCACGGGTCCGTGCAGCCATCCGGTGTGCCGAGCAAAGGTGTTGATAGCGAGCAGCAGCCGGTCATCGAGGTGGCGCAAGAAGTTCATGGGAGGCACCACGACGACGGCGACCAGCTCCCGCGGTGGTGCCAGGTCCGCTGCACGAGGAGCCGGTGACGGTTCCCCTGGGCCGACAGGCCGGCGAAGTGCTCCCAGCGCGGATCCTGCTCGTCGTCGTCGGGGAACATCGCATCGATCGCCGGCAGGTCGGCGTCGGTCACCGGTCGCAGCGCGACATCTCCGATGCTCAGGCGCAGGTCGAACAGGGGCCACTCCATGCCATGCAGCCTAAGCGGCATATCGCTCCTCGGGTGCCGGGTGCGGTGTCGCTCACCTCGGCAACTGCGACGCTCAGGTCCAGGCCAGGGATGGCCCTCATCGCCGAGTCCTTCAGGGGACAGTGACACCAGAAGTTCGCGCACCTTGGCCGGGGTGGGGGCGCGCCCGGCCAGAACGATCGTCTCATCGACGAGGAGCCCGGGGTGGACTTGACGCCGCAGGCCGATGGTCGCGGCGGGACTGCTTTGCGGTTTGGTCTTGTTCTCGGTCTGCAACGTGTCAGGGCCGTCCTGGCCGGTGCGGGCAGAACCGAGCTGCTTCTGCTCTCTGCGTCGACTTCCCGTTCGGTGATGACCTGGAACAGCAGCTCGGGTGCAGGCGGGTCGGGTAGGCTCGGCGTCACTGGTAGCAGAGGTAACAAGGTATGTCCGAGCCGCACGTCTGGGTGGTCCGCAGCCGCGATGGCGGGATGCTGGACGTGGAGGTGGGATGTGATGGTGTCTGCGGACGCCCGGCTCGGCCACTTCCCGTCCGAAGTTGTGGGAGCGGCCCGCGGCCTGCTGCACCGGCACGTCCGGGCTCGCTACGGTAAACCGGCAGTGCGCCGTGGAACGCAGTGGCCGGCCGGTTTGGTGGCCACCGACGTGAGCCTGCCCGGTCCGGGCGGAAGCACGTTGCGTGGCTGGTTGTGCCGCCCGGAAGAGAACGCGGTCCGGTCGTCTGGCGCGGTGGTGCTGCACGGTTGGGGCGGCAGCGCGGCGGACCTGGCGCCGATCGCCCGCCCGCTGCTTGACGCCGGCGTCCACACCC